>JACOZA010000105.1 GCA_016181565.1 Candidatus Sungiibacteriota bacterium | reverse complement strand
ATCCATCAAAAACATAACGCCGGATACCAAATTATTGATCTCGGTCGGCAAGTTGAATTGGTCAGATGCAATATTTATCGCCTTTCTTCGGATAATCGAATCGGCTACCGTATCAATAAAGGTATTCTTGCTCCTGGAGTAAAGCCACGCGGTGCGGACAATAAAATATTTCATTCGCGCCATCCGCGCTTCGGCTGCGGTTATTTTTTCTCCGCCGAGTTTTGACCAGCCGTAGACGTTGACCGGGTGGGGTGAATCGTCCACGCTCCAAAACTTTTTCCTGCCTTCGCCGAATACGTCGGAAGTGCTGATGTGAACAAACAAGGCATTGCTTAAGCCGAGTTTGGCGAGAGCGTGAATGATATTGCCCGGCCCGATGGCGTTCACCAGCCAAGCTTCAAGCGGCTCGGCTTCGCACCGGTCAACATTTATTTTAGCCGCACAGTTAATTATAACGTCCGGCCGGCGCTTCCTGATGACGGCGGCCACCGAAGCAAGACGAGTTATATCCGCGCATTTTCTCCCGCAGCCAAAAACAAGATAGCGCGGATCCTTTTTCATCCGCCGCATAAATTCAGAGCCGAGCATGCCGTCCGATCCGAAAATAAGAACTCGCTTAGGCATTTTGATACTCCTGAAGATTGTTCAAAACTCGGCCCGCGAAAAATAGCAAATTAGATCAAGCTGTATCGTTCTACCCATAGCTACCGCGATCGCCAGAGAATTGTTTCATAAAAACCGGTCTTTAGCAAACTGCACATTGACTTTGACGCTAAAGCATTGTACAGATGGTGGTGGAATGGCGGCCGGAAATCTCGGTGAAACAGTTGGCTTTAGCTGACCACCGAGAAAGAAAGGAGATGGTGGATGAGCGACATCGGAGTGCTGACCACGACCTTTTACAAGAGCATGGAGGAACTCCGCTTCCACCTCGCCTGCCAGCTCGTCGGCAATGCCATTGCCGTCGGCCATGGGGTGATGGTGGTGGACGGCTCGCCGGATGCCGCTATCGGCAGGTCATTCCTCTGGCTAGGTGCGGCTGTATTGCCGCAGACGGCCAGCGGCCTGGGGCGGTCGCGGCGAGAACTTTTCCGCCATGCCCTAGACCAAGGGAGCCACCGAGGCCTTCTGCCCCAGATCTTCCTCTGGACCGAGGAGAAGGTGGATCTGGTTCGCTGGATTCCACGAATCGCCGCGCCGATT
Source organism: Candidatus Sungiibacteriota bacterium (assembly GCA_016181565.1). Taxonomy (GTDB): domain Bacteria; phylum Patescibacteriota; class Minisyncoccia; order Sungbacterales; family JACQCQ01; genus JACOZA01. The sequence continues at coordinate 999 of JACOZA010000105.1, read as the reverse complement.
GAGCGAGGCGAGGCGGACATCGTCATTCCGGCGCGAACGGATCAAAGCTGGGCGAGTTATCCGGCTTTCCAAATTGAGTCCGAAAAGGCGGCTAACGCCGTCTATGCCGAGGTTACCGGCAATGCCTTCGACGCTATGTTCGGGCCGGTAGCCTACTCCCGGCGGATGGGCAGTTACTTCGCCGAGTGCAACCCCAAAGAGCGCTATGGTGCTGCGGACAATTACATCCAGCACGTGGCGCCGCTGGAAGCCATGGCTGACGGCGCGAGGGTGGTCTCGGTGCCAGTGGACTTTTTCTACCCTTCAGCGCAGAAAGCCGAGGAGGAAGCGGCTCTTTCGGAGGCCATGCGCGAGAAGCGGCGGCGCCAGTTTGAGGATTGCACGCAAACTTACCGGCTGGTCGCGGCGGCCCTAGGCCTGCCGAAGAGGAAAAACAGTTAGCTCTCTCCAGCGCCAGAGAGTGGGACGCTCAACAAGCGCCCCTTTTTTTGTGGGAGAAACGTCTGCCGGCATAAAAGCTGTAATATCCATTGAAAGAGAGGTGTTGTCGTGCTTCAATAAACCTATGACTCCCGACGGTAAAAAAGTGGCGCTCATAACCGGCTGCACCGGACAAGACGGTTCATACATGGCCGATCTTTTGTTGTCCAAAGGCTATGAAGTGCACGGCATAGTCAGGCGCAGTTCCAGCTTCAACACTTGGCGGATTGACCACATCTATAGCGGCACCATACAGGAAGCCAAGAACTTTTTCCCCCATTACGGAGATTTAAGCGACGCGAACTCGCTGATCCATATAATTGAAAAAGTCAAACCGGACGAGGTTTATCACTTTGGCGCGCAAAGCCATGTGCGCATCAGCTTTGACATCCCGGAATCAACCGCCAATATCACCGGCCTCGGAACATTGCGCCTCTTGGAAGCGTTGAGGGTCAACAACTCGCACGCCAAGTTTTACCAAGCCTCCTCCAGCGAAATGTTCGGCTTGGCTCGCGAAAC
>JACOZA010000068.1 GCA_016181565.1 Candidatus Sungiibacteriota bacterium | reverse complement strand
CGTGGAACTGATTGCGCGGATGGGATTGGGAGACACGAAGCATAACATTATCGGCCAAGGCGAGGTGGATCGCTGGCTCCTATCTTCACCGCGCGATCGCAAAGAGATACTGGAAGAGGCCTTAGGCCTGAAAGTCTATCAGCTGAAAAAAACCGAAGCGGAGCGAAAGCTGGATGCTGCCGAAACCAACATGACCCAAGTCGAGGCCTTGGTTCGGGAGATCGCCCCGCATATTAAGTTTCTCAAAAATCAAGCGGAAAAAGCCGAAGCGCGAGGGACGCTCGAGGCAGAACTCGAGCATTTGGAACGAGTCTATTTTGCCAGGGTGCTTTCAGAAATTGAGAAAGAAGAGAGCGCGATTGCCAAGGACGCAGCGCCATTTGAAAAAGAACTCGCCGCCGTCGAAGAGCGCGTCCGCACCATCGAGGCGCAGATTGCGGCCCGGGAGAAGGCAGCGGTGAAGGATGAAGACCTGGCTCAATTGGAAAGAGAAATTACCGGACTCGAAGAAAAGCATCGGGACATTGAGCGGGGATTCGGCAGAGCGGAAGGACGGGCCGCGGCGGAGCGCGAAAAAATCGCGCGTCCCTTGATGCGGATTACCGATGCTACCTATGTGAAGGAAAAAATTGGGGCGCTTATTAGGCGCATTCGCGAAGTTTCCCAAGATCCTATCTCAACCACCGCGCTCCTGGGCCAATTGGCGGAGGAACTTGAGCAATTAATTGCGGATTTGGAAAGGGGGCAAGTTGAAATTACCCCCGACGCTGCCTCGAAGAAAGAACTTGAAGCCATTGAGGCTGAAGCCCGAGAATTTGAGAAAAAACTTCAGGTACTCGTAGCTGACCTCAAGCGTTCGAAAGACCAGTTGCGCGAGAAAGAATCGCTCGCCCGCACGCGAGAAGCCGATTTGCGAAAACTGGAGCGGGAACTCCGTGAAGCCGAAGAAGCGCGAGCCAAGCTGCGTTCGCAACTGGAGCGCGCCACCTTTGAACGCGAAAAATTGGCTTTGCGCCGGACTGATTTTGATATGGAGCTCAAAATCGCTGGCGTGACGCTCTTGCAAGTTCGCGAAGTCAATGCCGCTGACGTGCAGGAGAGTTTACCGACGCAGGAGCTATTCAAAAAGATCGAGCGTCTGCGCGGGAAGTTGGAAGAAATCGGCGGCATTGATACCTCCGTCGTTAAAGAATACCAGGACACTAAATCCCGCCATGAGTTTTTGACGGGCGAGCTCGAGGATCTGAAGAAAGCCAGTGTCTCGCTTAAAGAACTCATCGCCACACTCGAGGAGCAAATTAAAAATGACTTCGATCAGGGTTTCAAAAAGATTAACGAGGGATTCAACCACTACTTCCAGCTGATTTTTGGCGGTGGCAAGGCGAAACTGATGTACCAAGAGATTGTCGAGCGGGGGAGCGCCGACGAAGAAGGCGCTGAAGAAGCAAAAAGAGAACCCGAATACGGCATTGACATAGATGTCAACATCCCGCGAAAACGCATCAAGTCGCTCTCCATGCTCTCGGGCGGGGAGCGGGCGCTAACCTCGATCGCGCTTTTGTTTGCCATGGTTTTGGTCAATCCCCCGCCATTTTTGGTGCTTGATGAAACCGATGCCGCGCTCGATGAAGCCAACTCGCAGAAGTATGCCAATACGCTGGCTGATCTATCGAATAAAACCCAGCTGATTATTATCACTCATAACCGCGAAACCATGCTTCGTGCCGAGGTGCTTTACGGTGTAACCATGGGCGACGACGGCATCTCAAAGCTCCTCTCCATCAAATTTGAAGAAGGCGAGCAGTACGTGAATCGGTAGACCTCATTGACTTTTAACATATCGTATGTAATCTTATTCTAAAGTCCGAGAGATCCTGGACGGAAATGCCCGCACGTGAAAAAGCGTACGGGTCGGCCGGTTAACTCCGCCGCCAGGGGGTGCAGGCCTTAATGGGTTTAGCTAGTAGGAAAGGGCTGTAAAGCCATTCTCTGCGCTGGTGCATAGAATAGGTGGGAGACGTTGAAGCGGAGATCCGATCTCCGCGGAGTCGCCCCTGGAATACCACCCCCAGCTTAGGGTCTGTAGCCACTCGGACTCTTCTTAGACCGCATGGTTCGTCCAGCGGTCTAAAATTTTTATGTAAAACTTGGGGTTAGTCATCCGTTTTCAGCGTGTCGGGAGAAAGAATGATCCGGCTTTCCGCTTGGTAGTCACCGAGCACCAGAACCGTCCCCAAGGGAAGCACTTGGAGCTTTTGGGCTCGTATTATCCTAAAACCAAGCAGACAATTTTAAAGAAAGAAAGAATTCTTTACTGGATTTCAAAAGGCGCCAAAGTGTCCGATACGGCGCACAATCTTCTGCTAAAACAAAAGGTGATTGAAGGCAAAACTCGGCCGGTCGTGAAGATTAAGCCTAAAGCGCCAGAATCGAAGACGGCAGAAGCGGCGGCGGTCGCATAACAGCCTTGATTTTTCACAAAATTCACGTATAGTGAGTCTATATATACCGTAGCTCTGACAGGTCGAAGCTACTGAAACTCCGTTATATCAGTTATGGAATCAGATCAGGCATTTCTCGAGTACGTCGTCAAAGCCCTGGTTGATGATCCTTCAGCGGTGACAGTCGAGCGGAAAGTTGATGAGATGGGAGTGCTCTTAACACTCCACGTGGCCCAGCCCGATATGGGGAAACTCATCGGGCGGAACGGCGCCACAGCCAAAGCCATCCGTACGCTCCTCCGCGTCGTGGGTATTAAGAATAACGCCCGCGTCAATCTAAAAATCGCCGAACCCGAAGGGTCCACTCATCCGGCTGCCATGCGCAGCGAGCGGGGCGAGGTGCGCAACGAAAAGAATCGCGACCTCGACGAGCTAGTCGATGAACTAGGGAGTATCTAACTTGCTTACGAAACCAAAACCCGCCTCGAGGCGGGTTTTGGTTTATAATGAAAAAGGAAGTGCGCCAGCAAGCTGCTTAGCTCGTGGCGCACTGTTA
>JACOZA010000060.1 GCA_016181565.1 Candidatus Sungiibacteriota bacterium | reverse complement strand
CACCAGGGAGACAATAATCACCACGGCTGTATACTGGATCGTCTCCCGGCGCGTCGGCCAAGTTACTTTCATTAATTCCTGCCGCGCCTCTTTAATATAGGATACGGTTTTTTCAAATGGATTGGGCATAGGTTTAGATTTTTTTTGTTTTTTAAAAGGCCCGCGGGCCTTTACTTATAACCTATTGTATGGGTCTCTGCCACGGTTGTCAAGCAGAGTTTTCTAACTCAAATATCGAGATTTTTAACCGCTTTCGCGTGCGTTTGGATAAATTTCTTGCGGGGAGCGACTTCGTCGCCCATCAGGACATCAAAGGTACGGTTCGCCGCCTCCGCATCTTTAATCATGACGCGCTGCATCACGCGGTTTTCAGGATTCATCGTGGTTTCCCACAACTGCGACGGATTCATCTCGCCCAAGCCTTTGTAGCGCTGAATTCCGACACCTTTCGCTTTTTCGCCGATTTCTTCTCCTTCAATTACCTTCGCGTCCTCATCTACGACTTTGATTATCCCCTTCACCGCCTTCTCTTTTATTTTCTGATCCTTGACGATCTCATTTAAGGCTTTCTGTTTTTCATCTTCCGAGTAGGCATAGCGAACATTCTTCCCCCACTTCAGCTGATAAAGCGGCGGCTGCGCAATGTAGAGGTAGCCGAGCTCGATCAAGCGCGGGAAGTAGCGGTAGAAAAGCGTCAAAAGCAACGTACGTATATGCGCGCCGTCCACGTCCGCGTCCGTCATGATGACAACTCGATGGTAGCGAATCTTTGACTCATCGAAATCGTCTCCAATCGCCGCTCCTATCGCAATGATTAAAGCGCGGATCTCTTTTGACTGCAGCATCTTATCCAGCCGTGACTTTTCGACGTTTAAAATTTTACCGCGGAGAGGCAGTATGGCTTGAAATTTTCGATCTCGTCCTTGCTTCGCACTCCCACCCGCGGAATCACCTTCCACAATGTATAGCTCTGATTCTTTCGGATCTTTGGATGAACAATCTGCCAATTTACCCGGCAGCATCAATCCCTCGAGCGCCCCTTTGCGCAGTACTGTCTCGCGCGCGGCTTTGGCAGCCAAGCGGGCTTTTGAAGACAAGAGAGCTTTCCCGATAATGGCGCGGGCTTCATCGGGATTTTTTTCCAGAAACTCATCCAGTGATTCGCCGACGACAAGCTCCACCGCCGTCCTCGCTTCCGGCGTTCCGAGTTTGGCTTTGGTTTGGCCCTCAAATTGGGGCTCGGGCAACTTAATGGAAATCACGGCTGTTAACCCTTCGCGCACATCTTCGCCGGTAAGATTCTCGTCATCTTTTTTAAAATACTCGTTCTTTTTTGCGTAACTATTGAGACTTCTTGTGAGAGCCGTGCGAAATCCGGTCAAATGCATACCGCCTTCGGGGGTATAAATATTGTTGGCAAACGATAATTCCTCGGCCGTCACATCTTGGGTGTATTGAAGCGCCACCTCCACCAAAATTTTCTTTCCGCCGTTCACCTCAACTTCTTTATTGATGTAAAAAATCGTCTCGTGCTGGGGTTTTTCATCAGAGTTCAGAAACCGCACGTATGAGACAATACCGCCTTCGAAATAAAAAGAATGTGAGAGTCCGAGCGTCGAACCGTCCTTGGCTTTTTCGGCGCCACGTTCATCGCGAAGGAGAATCTCAAGTCCTTTAGTCAAGTAGGCTTGGCGCCGTAAGTGGTCGATTATCGTCGGCCAGTTAAATTCCGGCATCTTCCCGCCGCCGGCGGGCTGGAAAATCTCCGGATCCGGTTCAAAAGAAACAGCAGTCCCGGCTTTGTCGCACTTTCCGATTTTCTTCACCGGCCCCTGGGCCTTGCCGCGCTTATATTCCTGCGCCCAAAGGACTCCTTCGCGGCAAACCTCCGCACGAAGCCAGGAAGAGAGCGCGTTCACCACGGAAACTCCCACTCCATGAAGTCCGCCGGAAACCTTATACGACTCGCCGCCGAATTTCCCTCCGGCGTGCAGCGTCGTCATTACGGTTTCCAAGGCGGACTTCCCCGTTTGTTTATGTTTCTCGACAGGAATGCCGCGGCCGTCGTCTTTGACTGAAACGCGATTATTGGGGAGAAGCGCGATATCAATCTTCTTCGCGTATCCCGCCATGGCCTCATCGATTGAATTGTCCACCACCTCCCAAATAAGATGGTGAAGTCCGTCAGCACCGGTTGTCCCGATGTACATACCGGGGCGCTTCCGTACCGGCTCCAGTCCCTCAAGGACGTAAATGTCCTTGGCACTGTAGGTGTTGC
>JACOZA010000059.1 GCA_016181565.1 Candidatus Sungiibacteriota bacterium | reverse complement strand
AATGGTGACGAACTTGTTAAAGTCGTCACACTTCGCAGTGCGCAGGGAATACTTAATGAAGAAAGGAATAATTTTCTCACGTATGTCCTTCGCTCGGCGAACGCAATAACGATCTAGCGGTTCCCGCTGATTGTCTGCACTGGACGCTTTGTTACCGGGCATATTTTTTAAGGATAGCTAATCCTTAATACAATTATGCCACGGTAGCGCCAGATACACCAGATATTCCAGCATATAGCCCCGACACTTCACCTGAACTTCAGACAAAGAAGTCGGGATCCCGACGCCCTTGCGGGCGTCGGGATCGGATTTTATTAAAGCGGCGCTACTCACTTTAACACAGTTATAGTTACTGCGGACATTGACGAGGGCTTGGCGTCGCACGCCGCGCAGCAACGCAAGTTTATAAGTTATTAAGTTCCGGCCGCAAAGCGGCCTGTAAGTTTCTAAGTTTTGGACTTATCAACTTACCGACTTATAAACTTACCAACTTGCGCTGCTACGCGACAGCAACGCTTAACCTTCTCGCATTGGTCAGGCGTCACCCCCTATACATCCTCTTACGAGTTAGCAGGGAGCTGTGTTTTTGGTAAACAGTCGCCAGGGGTTCTTTAGCTGCGGGCGAAGCCAGCTCCCAGCTGCCAGCCGCCAGCGGCCAGCTTAACGAATATCGTTTCGTTTTGCTGGAAGCAAGAAGCTAGAAGCTGTGAGCAGACTCCGTCAAGCCATATTGCGAACTTACGGCTGCTTTTTTGCCGAGTTCCTTGAGGAGAAATCACCCGTTCGCCTTGGTGCACTTACACCAACCCACCTGTGTCGGTTTTCGGTACGGTTTAACAGCGAACACCAGCGCTCCGCGCTGGAAGCACGAAATCCTAAACAATTTTCAAAATCCAAAATTCAAATAAGCAAAAACAGTTTTGAATTTCTGATATTTGAAATTAGGTATTGTTTCGAATTTCCAGTGCGAAGCACTGGTCTTAGACGTTTTTCTGGGAAGCGCGCTTTCAGAAATTTTCTAAGGATTGCTCCAAAGAATCTCCGCTGCATTTGAATGCGGGCTTGCGCCCCGCTCGCGGTTTTGCCTACGAGCCACTCTTATGCCACGGACGGAAATCCAATAATCCGCTTCTGATACTGCGCTCCGTCCCGCCATATACTCGCTGCCAAGTGCTGGAGTATTAACCAGCTCATCCATCGGCTGCGGCTTTCGCCATGGCCTTAGGACCGACTTACCCTTGGATGATTGTCATTGCCAAGGAAACCTTGGGTTTACGGCGATTCGGACTTTCACCGAATGTGCGGTTACTTGTGCCAACATTCTCTCTTCGCTCTACTCCAGCCCGGCTCACGCCGTGGCCTTCACTGCCGAGCGAATGCTCTCCTACCGCTTACGCGGCTGCCGGCTACCAGCTGCCAGCCGCCAGCACAAATTGCTGGAAGCCGGAAGCTGGATGCTGGAAGCCGCGTAAGCCCGTAACTTCGGTACTCTGCTTAGCCCCGTTGAATTTTCGGCGCCAAATCTCTTGACGAGTGAGCTGTTACGCACTCTTTAAAGGGTGGCTGCTTCTAAGCCAACCTCCTCGCTGTTTAAGAAATTTGACCACCTTAACCACTTAGCAGACCTGATCCGCCAAAGGCGGATCGGCTCTCTCAACCTAAGTTGAAAGAAGATTTAGGGACCTTAATTTACGATCAACAGACCGGCGATTTCACTTGCGTGAAATACGCCAGGTCTCTACGGCTGTTTCCGTTGCGCACGATGGAGCTTAGCCCCCACCTGCTGACTCCCGGAGTAAAATTACGCGCATTCGGAGTTTGATTGGTTAAGGCGGGTTGCCCCGCTCCCAACCATCCAGTAGCTCTACCTCGCGTAATTCGTGATCCGAGGCTAGTCCAAAAACTATTTCGGAGAGAACCAGCTATTTCCAGATTCGATTAGCTTTTCACTCCTTACCACAGCTCATCCGAAGGTGTTGCACGGCCAACCGGTTCGGGCCTCCCCCCGCATTTCTGCGGGGTTCACCCTGGCCATGGTAAGATCATCTGGTTTCGGGTCTTATGAGTACTGCTTAAAGATATTAGGCACTAGGCATGAGAAACTCACACCTAACACCTAAGATCTTGGACGCGCTTTTAACACTCGCTTTCGCTTTGCCTCGGTGCCTCACGGCACTTAGACGAGCAGTATCCATAAACTCGTTGGCTCATTCTTCAATAGGCACGCGGTCACCCCCACACTAATTGTGGCGAAAATTATTTATAACTCCTAAAACAG
>JACOZA010000058.1 GCA_016181565.1 Candidatus Sungiibacteriota bacterium | reverse complement strand
GGTTGCCGATGTGTTGTGGTTCTTCCCCCTTGGTAACGATTGCGAGCGTGAAGTCGTCTTGGCGTTCGCGGGCGAAGTATTGTTCTTCCTCGCGCTCGGATATCGGGAGATAACTCGCCAGCCACTCTCTTATCTCCGGGTCGTTAATCCACTGCCAGCATCTTTCAAAGTCAGTGGCCTTGCAAAGCGTTCGGAGATCCACTTTCTTGCCCGACAAGAAAACCGGTCCCATACGGCCTCCTGCGGCGGCATAGCCGCCTGTTTGAGTTTTACAAGCCCATAATCGGGCTTGCCCGAAATAGAAACCGCCTCGGCTTCTACCTCGCCGAGGCGGTCTTTGTAACTCAAAAATTAAATCAGGATTATTTATCGCATACGTAAGAAAGTTCAAAAGAGGAAAGTCCAAAAACCGACTTGGTGAGATAGCGCGTGATTTTTGCATTAACGGCAAAAGACCCGCATCCGTAGAGGGTATTTATATCGCCAATTAGTTTGCGGACTCGATTTCGCATAATATGACATTCGTATTACTTGCTGGGATTTTTGTCAAATCCGCGCTCGCGGTTCTTGGAGTTTTACAATGGACTCAACAAGCCAGCTTCGCAAAAAACAAAAGCGCACTTTTTATACGCCTTTGTTTCTTGCAAAAACAGAGTTGTGGCCAGAAACCCTATAGAGTGAAAAACGATCACATTTGGGTCCTGCGCACACCCCGCAATGATATAAGTGCGCCGATCACGAATATGAATGTTGCGAGATACACCGGCCCGAGATGCGTAATACCATAATCGAATTTGCCTCCGTAGTGCAAAGGAATCGCAATCGCAAGACCGGCAACGGGAGCGAGAACCGCCCCAATCCACGCCCACCAATATCCGCGCCTTACCCCGTACCAAGAAAGTGCGGCCACCGCAATTCCAGTTGCGATAATGAAACCGGAGACCGCAACGTGGAGGTGCGTTATATACGCCCCGACCGCGGGATTATACGCCTCAAGCCCTTCTTTGCTTAACCCGCCGAGCGTATCTACTCCGAGTTCAAACCCCCCACCCGCAAAGCTCCGGAAAATGAACACAATTCCATAGCCAATGAATGCGAGCGCTCCGAGCGCCATGAGCATGGCGCCCCGATTCAAAGATGTTTGCATGTAGTCAAAATAGCGAATTAACGAACCGGACCTTTATTGCTTTTAGTATATCCCAGAGCGGATACTCGACAAGCCGCGTACGATTCTTCTGTTAAGCACGGTTTTCTGAATCATTCTGATATTGTAATGGGCGGTAGAAGGATCGAACTTCTGGCCTTGTCGACCTGCCCCGTTAGATTTTTGACTTGGGTGTTGTAGGGATTGAACCTACGACCTTCACAATGTCAATGTGACGCTCTTCCACTGAGCTAAACGCCCGCTCGGCCCCACGGAGAATCGAACTCCGATTTACGCATTGAAAGCGCGCTGTCCTAACCATTAGACGATGGGGCCACTCTGTTAATTCTCTCGAATAAATCTTTTCTTTTCCATGAGTTGTTTTTTAACTCAAGTTCTCTTACTCTTGCTTCTCTTTTTGTCGCGTATTCCTCTTTGTGAATCAACGCCCAAGGAACATAAGCCTTCGTCGAACGGACTTTTTTATTGTTATGTTCTTCCAACCTTTTGACAACATCGCTGCTTACGCCAATATATCTTCTACCTATTTGCTTACTCTCCAAGATGTATAAATTATGCATTTCGTGGTTCCTGCATTGCCCGCCAGAGGCGGGTCCGCCTTTGGCGGAAAAGCGCGCCGTCCTGACCATTAGACGATGGGGCCGCAGTTAAACTGCAAAATTTAAATATGGCAAGCTGAAATATGACAAGATGCTATAACAACGCGAATTCTATCAAAAACATTGAAAAATCGCAATAATTGCCATACAATAACTGCTTATGCGCATACTTGGAATTGAAACCAGCTGCGATGAAACGGCTATTGCCGTTATTGAAATCAGCGGCTCGCGGGCGAGACCGCGGATTAAGGTCTTATCCAATATCGTATCTTCGCAAGCCAAACTCCACGCCAAGTTCGGCGGAGTGGTGCCCAATCTTGCCAAGAGAGAGCATCAGCGTAATTTGGTCCCTGTTTTGCTTACCGCGCTATCCGAAGCTAACCCCAGCAACAAAACAAAATCCGGAAATAGATACGATCGTAGTTATTTCCGGATGAGGGGAAAATTGAGAGATGTTGGAGAAATTTTAGAGCGTGAGCCGGAACTATTCGCTCGCCTCGCTGGAGCTTTGGCAAAGCGGGCGCGAATGGTGGAATATGTTTTGCC
>JACOZA010000041.1 GCA_016181565.1 Candidatus Sungiibacteriota bacterium | reverse complement strand
CTTTAAAGATGAATCAATCGATTTGCAGTACTTTCTAAAGTAACAATAATATGAAAATATTCGTCACAAGAAAAATTCCGAGTCGCGGAGTTGAAATGTTAAAGGTCGCGGGGCATGAGGTTAGGATAAGTCCGCACGATCGCGTTTTAACTAAAGAAGAACTCGTCGCGGGGGGAATTGGCGCAAATGCTGTTCTTGCCCAGCTTACGGACAAAGTTACGCGCGATGTTTTGGCAGCCTGGAAACCGACCGTGAAGATTGTCGCGAATTATGCCGTCGGTTATGACAACCTTGATGTGACAGCAGCCAAAGAGCTCGGGATCATTGTGACAAATACGCCCGACGTGCTTACTGAAACCGTGGCGGAACACACATTCGCTTTGATGCTCGCCATCGCGCATCGAGTGGTGGAGGCTGATAAGTTCATGCGCGCCGGAAAATATGTCGGTTGGGAGCCGGAGCTGCTTTTAGGCACTGATCTTTCGCATAAGATTCTCGGAGTGGTAGGACTGGGGCGCATTGGCTCGCTCGTTGCGCATCACGGCGCTCAAGGGTTTGGTATGCGGGTGCTGTATTACGATGTGAAAAGAAACGAGAATTTCGAAAAAGAGGTTAACGCGGAGTTTCGCGCTAGCCCGGAAGAAATTTTCAAGGCAGCCGATTTTGTCTCCATCCATGTCCCTCTGCTGCCTACGACCCATCACCTAGTTAACACCGAGCGGCTTCGCATGATGAAGCCGACAGCCTATTTGGTCAACACCTCCCGCGGTCCAATTGTTGACGAGCGGGCTCTGGCCGAAGCTCTCCGCGATAAGCTCATTAAAGGAGCCGCGATTGATGTGTTTGAAAATGAACCGGCCATGGAGCCGCTTTTGAATGAACTGGATAATGTGATTGTCACGCCCCATATCGCCTCTGCCACTGAAGAAACACGCCAGAAGATGGGAGAGGTGGCGGCAAAAAACATTATCGCGGTCTTGTCCGGAAATGAACCCCTGAATCCAATCTTGTGAACTACGCCAGAACAGGGTAAGGCGCGAAGGTCATCTCCGCTTTGACTTCAAGAGATACCGGCGGGGTATCTCTTCTCTTTTGGGGAATGACGTGTTATATTTCGTTAGATAAAAGTTATATGCCGGGTGGTGAAAATTCGACTGCCCGCGGCGTTAGATGTTTTACTTCGCAAAACATCTGTCGAATTTCTACTACCCGGTATGCCTATGGAACTGCAAGCAGAAAAACGCACTATGGTTGGCAAAAAATCAAATGCCTTGCGCAAGCACGGCTTATTGCCCGCAGTACTTTATGGCGCGGGAACAACTTCTTTGCCGCTTGCCGTTTCTCAAAAAGCCTTTCAAAAGGTCTTGGAGGGGGCAGGAGAGTCGACACTGGTGAAGCTCCAAGTTGATGGAAAACCCCACAATGTCCTGATTCATGACGTGGCGCTCGATCCGATTACCGGGACGCCGCTCCATGCAGATTTTTTAGCCGTGCGGATGGATAAAGAGATTCGCACGAAAGTCTCTTTGGAATTTACCGGTGAAGCGTCGGCGGTTAAAAACGAAGGCGGCGTCTTGGTAAAAGTAATGCATGAAGTCGAGATTTCCGCTCTGCCCAAGGACTTGCCTCATAATATTCCGGTTGACCTTACGAAACTCGAGCGGGTCAGCGACCGCATTCTCATTGGCGATATTCGAGCGCCCCAGGGGGTGAAAGTCATCGCGGAAGATGATGACGTAATCGTTCTCGTAGAAGCGCCGCGGTCCGAGGAAGAGTTGAAAGCGCTGGAAGGCGCGGAGGCCGCTGCGCCGGTAGAAGTGGAGACGGAACGTGAAGCCAAGCTAAAAGCCGAAGCAGAAAAATCCGCCACCGGGGAAGTAATGGGAGAGAAATAGCCTGATTTATGGAGGAAAAACTTCCTCCGGGAGCGTCTTGCATCACCAGCGCGACGTTTTTGGTATAATGGAATCGTCAACCGAATTACTGCACCAGGGACGCTTTCGTGCGGCAAGTTTTTGTGTTTTCTGATCGGCGTTCCGTGTGTTTGCCTAGATGATGAATTTTACTCCGGAATATAAATCGGCGCTTTATGGCGGCTTCTGGGTTGCGGCGTTTTTTATTTCATTTATGGTTGCTGTCGCTGTTTTCGCACAGGCTCCATTGCCGGCCGCAACCCGAGAGTCGCTCACGCGTCAACTCGAGGCGCTTGAACGTGAGGCTGACGCAATCGACAAAAACATTCAGGCAGTGCAGGCAGAAGCTCGGACGTTGAAAAATGAACTGAAGCTTTTGGACAGCCAGATACGCCAGCGGGAAA
>JACOZA010000076.1 GCA_016181565.1 Candidatus Sungiibacteriota bacterium | reverse complement strand
AAGCCGAGAGACGATTCAATCGGTACTTTAGGATCGTGGCTCACATCTACGCCCGAGTCCATAATGATCCGAAGTTCCTTGAGCTCTTCGGGGACGATTCGACCGGAGAGGAATCGAACTGGTATAGAGCTAACTGACCTGGAGTTCGATTCTTCTTGGGGCTTGCCCTGATTTTCTCGAACCAAAAATGAACTAAAACACCCCTTAGCTAAGGGGCGTTTTAGTGTTCGAGGATTTTAGTGTGGAACAGCGCCCCCAGCAAGAATTGAACTCACATCTTTCCCTTAGGACGGGACTGCTCTGTCCGTTGAGCTATGGGGGCTCTCCTTCGCTCCGATTTGCTATCGGAGCTTCGGAAGAGCGTGAGGGGGCGCTAACAACCTCTTCTCGCCCGTCCGAAGCTCAAATCGTATTTGAGCGGAGGAGGGAGCTATGGGGACTTGTGTTATTAGGTAATAGGTTATAGGGAATAGTTGAAAAATTCAATTGGCGTCGCAATGCATCTCCGTTCTAAATTTCTGCTCCCTGTTCGCTATTCACTGTTCCCTAATACTATACTGTCTATATGACAAGGACGCACGAAGCAACCGTCGAGGAAGCCATCAAAACTGCACTGCCGGCGGTAGTTTCGATTGTCATCGCCAAAGACGAAAAAGAGGTCGCGCGCGAAATCTCCGAGGAAAACTGGAAAGATATTGAAAAAATTGCCGCGGAGGAGAAAGCGCCCGCGACTCGCAAAGAAATTATGAGCCATCTGCCGCGCACTGAAGACGGCAAAGTCCGCGTCGGCTGGGGTTCGGGATTTTTTGTTTCCCCCAATGGCCATGTTCTCACAAATAAACATGTGGTGGTTGACGCCGAGGCGGAATATATCGTGAAGACCGTTTCAGAAGATACTCACACTGCCAAAGTTCTCGCGCGCGATCCTTTAAATGACGTCGCCGTACTGAAGATTGAGGGCAAGGACTTCCCGACCATTCGTTTCGGCGACTCAAACAAAATCCAGCTGGGGCAAACGGTGATTGCGCTAGGCAACGCCCTCGGCGAATTTCAGAATACGGTCTCGGCCGGGATTATCTCCGGCCTTTCCCGCTTTCTAACAAACGTCCTGGACTCTGCAGGCGAGAGCGAGCACCTGCGCGGGCTGATTCAAACCGACGCGGCTATCAATCCGGGAAACTCCGGCGGGCCGCTGATTAACTTGCACGGCGAAGTTATTGGGATTAACGTCGCGACCGTTTTCGGCGCAGAAAATATTTCTTTTGCCATTCCGATTAACCGCGCCAAACGCGACATCGCGGACGTTTTCAAATTCGGCCGCATTCGAAAGCCCATGCTCGGGATTCGCTATGTTCCGGTGACTGCCGAGCTTCAGAAAAAACTTAAACTGCCCGTAAGTCACGGCCTTCTCGTCCACGGAGAACGCGTTCCGGGATATCAGGGGGTGCTGAAACATAGTCCCGCCGAAAAAGCCGGCATCCAAGACGGCGATATTATCCTTGCGGTTAATGGCGCAGTGCTTTCGGAAACCGAGACCCTCGAAGACATTCTGGAGAACTCCGAGATTGGAAGTACGTTAACTCTCCAAGTTCTGCAAAAAGACGGGAAAAAGACCGATACTGGCGTTGTCCTGGAAGAAAGAAAGTAGCGAAACGCCAAAAACAGCACAATTAACTGTTCTCTAACTGTTCTCTAAAATTAGCGCGCCTGCCCGCCGAAACCCTGCCTACCGGCAGGCAGGCTTGGGTGTAGGCGGGAGTTAGAGAACAGTTAAGCTATAAACTGCCAAAACTCGTCTTCGACGGATTGATAGCCGCTCGGGCCATCACTAGTCCCAGCAAGACACGCAAGACACGGCGTAAATCGCTCCCCCGCTTCAAAATACTGCAGATAGCCGCACGGCACGCAAAGATAATCGCCCGAGACCGGAATCACATCCGCGACCGCATAAAGTTTTGTAGCAACCAGAGTTTCCATAACAACCATGGGTGAATATAACGAGTATAGAAAATCTTGGATAAAAAGAGAAACGCCGATAGCCAAGCGCACTCGCGCCGCCAAGGTTTTTCGCATTCTGCACAAGGAAAATCCGGAGAGTAAAACTGCTCTGCATTTCAAAACGCCGATGCAGCTCTTGGCCGCCGTCATTCTTTCGGCACAATCCACCGACAAAAAAGTGAATGAGATTACCGACGGCCATCTCTTCAAAAAGTACAAAACGCCGAAGGATTTTGCTCGCGCTAACCCCAAGACATTCGAAAAAGAAATCTCGCAACTCGGGCTTTATAAATCGAAGGCAAAAGCGATTTTGACATCTGCCAGTATGATCCAGCAAAAATTCGGCGGCAAACTGCCAAGGACAATGGAGAGCATGCTGACCCTGCGCGGTGTGGCGCGCAAAACCGCGAATATTGTACTCTGGAACGCGTACGGCGTGATTGCGGGCATTGCCGTAGACACGCACGCGCGGCGCCTGGCCCAGCGCCTCGGATTTACGGACCAAGACGATCCCAAAAAGATCGAGAAAGACTTAATGGCGCTCGTCCCCCAGAAAAAACTCTGGCCCAAAGTCAACACGCTCCTAGTCGACCTTGGCCGCTCCACCTGTATCGCCCAATCTCCGAAATGTGCTCAATGCCCGTTAAATAAGCTTTGTCCGTCCTCCCGGGTATAAACCATTTACTAAATATTCCTCAAATGCTTTGCCCGTCCGAATCCGCCAACTCGCGGAGAAGGAGAACGCCCAGTGCCCACTGAAAAATATCTGCCTCTCATCGCGAGTATGAATCCCGTTACCACGGCCTTATAGCCGTGGTAACGGGATAAACCAGTACTCGTGGCGGCGATATGCTATATTGAACTCGCGCATATGGATGTACGAATTGTAAAAAATAAAATTAGCCAGGAGGAACTGGAGGACATTGCTAAAAATCAGTTCGGGAGCATGGTGAAAGCAGTTGTCGATACGGAAAAAGAAATCATGGCAATTGGAGGCGAGCTTCACGCGGATGAGGAGGCAGCTTTGTTGGAAAATGGATCTGCGCAGAAAAACTTATGGGGCATCAATCTCTATCTGGATAAATCGGATGAAGATTGGATTGAATTCGATTCTATGATTAACATACGCCCGTCCCAGGCCAACAAATCACGAACTGTAGAGAATCCAGAAATTCGAGAGAAAATCATGATGATTGTATTAAAACTTACCCGCTGACTATGCCGCTTCATACATCAATGGCGATGGGTCGCTGGAGAGAGCTCACATTTCTCGAACAGATGGGAAATATCGGAAGCGAAGTTGGCAGAATGCGCCTTGTGGAAGGAAGAAGTCCTGGAGAATCTGAAAAAGCGCTGGAGAGAGCCTTGGAGCTGATTGATCTCACGCGCGCTGACCCGCGCTGGTCTACTCCATCGCGACTCAAAGAGCTTTGCCGCCTGCGAGAGATTATGATGGACGCGGCAGAGGGCGGACATGAATACAATAGTGCTCTTGAAGACATTGACCGATATCTAATGCAGTTTGCCAAAGCCGCTCGCCGTGATAAATAACGTCCTACAACTCGCACAGCTCGACGTGTATTGCCTAACCTCCTAAACGCCCGTGGTGAACTTGGGCATTCGACTAAGCTCAGCTGAAGTCTCGAACCACGCCCAACACCCCCCTCGAAATATCTGCCCCTCATCGCGCATATGAAATGGCTAAAGAATTGGCGGCTTTAGCTGACACAATTTGGGAGTTCAGTATTTCTCCTTATACGCTAATTCGCACGAATTAGCGTATAAGGAGGACTATAAAAAATTAAATTTAAGAGTCAGAGCAAGCAGAAGAGTGAAGAGAAGAGAGGAGAGAGGAGAGAGGAGAAGAGAAGGTTTTAGAGAAACAAGAGAATTCTACGAATTAGTTCGGGAAGATCGTCGGCGATGCGATAAAATATCCGAAGACTACGCTGATCTTTATCAAGAATATTTGCGGAGAATAAAACACTCAAATGCCTTGATGTCGCTTTGAATGACAGGCGTATCTCTCCCGCGATATCTCCCACCGCAGCCTCTTTCTCCTTTTTGATAAATTTAAGAATGGCCAGCCGCCGCCCGTTGGCCAGCGCCTTAAGACTTCTTTCTATTTCTTTTTCTTTCATGATTTATCTTTCTTTTTTATTTCATATTTATTTCACAATTCCACTCCCATGGTAACACTATATCTCTAATTCGTGCGAATTAGGGAATAAGGTTGGCAGAATAATTGAGAATGATACGCGGTTTGATTTTATTCAGAGGGTCGCCATAAAAACAATCATTTTTAGGCTAAACTTGACAAAACACAAGATTTGCTCTACGTATTAGAGTAACGACAATAAGCCGTTCTCGCAGCTCCTACCGCAGAGGTTGAAGCTCAACCACCACCGACCGAGAGGAGGTCAAACATGAGAACGTCCGCTCTTTTCATCCTGGTCGGCATCACCGCAATGCTAGTCGCTTTCATGCCGGCCAGCGTCTCGGCCCAGCAGGCCACGCCGCAGGTGGCACAGGACGTGCCCAAGGACGCCGTCCCAGCTGTCGCGACTACTCCGCCGGCTCCTCCGCCGAAGACCTTCGATCCCAAGATGCTGATCCGCGAGTGGGAGGGCCAGTGGAAGAGCTCTCTAGCCAACACGTCCGACAAAGCTTACGTCACCATCAAAGAGATCAGCGGTGATGACGTCGTTGCTATCACTCATGCGGCCGGCCGTCAGCGATACCACAATCGCGACCTGGACTCCAAGGGCAAGCTGACCTTCGACAAGGACGGCGTGCCCACCATTCATCTGGATGCAGGAAGGGGTCTCACATACACGCTACGCTTGGTTTCGCCGAACAAGCTAGAGGGCAAGGCTCAAGCGGACGGTTTCATAGCCGACCTTGAGTTGAACGCTAAGAAGTGACAACACGTCTCCGCACCATGCGCGGGGTCCCAGAGGGCCCCGCGTGTTTTTTATAAGTAAGAGGGAGGTCTAGCCGCAATTTACTGATTGGGGCAAATTATATCGATTACAAACCGTTGACACACGAATATTCATAGCTTAGGATTCGAAATCACAGCACGTTCCAACAACAAACAAAAATGGAGAAAAGCCCATGGTGCAGGCGATACTCCTGAATGATGCTACGGTTAATGAAGTAACTGACTTCTACGAAGCGCATGCACATTATGGTCTCCGCTATCCGCGAGACCCACAGTGGATACACGAGCACCTTGGAACAGACTTCTTCCTCTTCGGCCTCCGTGTCAAAGATGAACTAATCGCTGTAGCATGGGCAGTAAATAAGAAGGATTTCGTCTACTTCGTCCTTGAGAACGACTCTCTCATAATCAAGGACGAGGGGCATTACGCCGACAGCGGAGGCTGGTGTATACGGCCTGACTATCAGGGGAAGAAGCTCTTTCAGCTCCTTACTGCAACCGTTCTCGCTTTTTGGTTCAACCGGATCCATAAAGGTGATGCCCCTCGGCTGTGGGGCAGGATGATAGGCCAGAAAGATGACGATGGGAACCCGCTCTTCTGGAACCGCATCGGGGAACGCATCACGGGCCTTTCCTACCATGAACTCCTGAAGCTTCCTTTCGACACAATGGAGGGAACAATATTCGCCCGATGGCCTAAGGACCCCCTGCCACTCACCGAGATCCCCAAGGAGATTCTTCATCAAACCTTGGGGAAATCCTTGGGCCGGCTGGTTGTCCCCAAGGACCGATTCATACAGTGGGGACTTATCGAGGTCACGGATCGCTATGTTCCCACCTCTCTCAACCACTTTGTGTGTGCCACTAAAGAGGGCATCCCCGACGCGGAGGGATTCCTCCAGAAAGCACTCGCAAACGCTCGCGAAACGCTCGGCAATTACTAGTGATAAGAGGGACAATTAGCGAATCGGAAAAACAAGGAGCCAGCTACGAGGTTGTAGCTGGCTCTATTTTTATTATTTTTTCTTGAGGTTGTGAAAAGGCTTTATAATTTCAAGAGGGGGGATAATAGAGCTTCCTTTTAGGTCAGTGTCGTAGCTAATCAGAAGAGGATCTATTAATCCCTGCTGTATCGCCCACTTTAGTAACCGATATCGCGTTACGTATAATTCTCGTTCAAGGATTTCTCTGATGGTACTTGTAAGAAACGGTGTTGGACTTCCGACTGGTTTAACAACAAGACGAAGCAAATTTGATAGACGGCCATCTTTCGCTATTTGCTCGATATGTAACTGAAAATCGCCGACAACAAATTCCGGCAATTTTTGAAGCACTTTTTTTATTGCATCAACTTGAAAGATAAAACCTCCTATTTTATAAGAGGTCTCGCCTGCTCGGGGTCCAACAATGACGACAGCATCCTGATTGAAGCCACATGAACACTGAAATTTTTCTTTGATAAGAATGCGGTCTCCGGTACTATAACGAATAAGAGGGGTCGGAATTTCATGTAGCGCCGTAATAACTGATAAGCCATCAACGACTTCAAAAATAAAATCCTCGGTATTAAGATGATAAGCATTTGAGCCCACGGCGTCTAGATCGGCGCAAAGTGAAGACTTCAACCCCATGGCGGCGGGAACCTCGGTCATGGCGTAAATATAAACCGTACATGCATCCGGATAGAGACTTTTTATTAAAGAAATGGTGGCTGCAGTCAGCGGCTCACCAGTAATATGGAGAAACTTAATATGTGATAACGGATATCCTTGCTGCTGTAGTATGGGAGCGAACCGTATTGCGTCGGAAGGCTTTGCCACTAACCAATTCATCTCAATCTCCTGAGCTAAGTGAGCCGAGAAAGTAAGATCGTCCATGTCCCCCAGAGCGATAATGGAACCGGGCAAAAAATATTCTTCAGGGAGAGCTCCGGCAATGAGCGCCATAGCGTGAGTCCCAGGCCTAAGCACGAGTACAGATGAATCCGAAACTTGCACTAAATCTTTCACGAATCGATAATACGACGGCATGGCAAAACGCGGCTGAAGACAAACTAATGGGTCCTTCACAGTCCCGCTTGAAAGTGCCGCAAAGTAATAGTGGTCTTTAGACCTTGTAATGGAGCGTTTTTTTGTCGAAACGGACAGTAGATCTTCTTTAGTTAGAATTGGGATCTTTTTTAAATCATCGTCTACACGAAAATCTCTTTCAGGAATGAAATTGCGTCGTCCCCAAAACTCTCGATAAAAATCTGAATATTCCCAAGCAAAATCGATGACTTCTTTCAACGAAATCGGCTTCATGGCAAATTTATGCTAGCATGGTGTCTATAGACACACAATAATAATTCTTTGTCTAATATCGAACATCAAAGATAGAGAAGAAATTCTAAAAAATCCTCAGCCCCTTTTAATAACAACAAGAGTGAACCTCGTCACAGATATGGCCCAAAAACATAGAGAGGATACGGCTATCAAGGATTTTTACTTCAAGCGTCATTCAGTATAAATTCGGGATTATATAATTCACCGCACGCTTTATGGATGCAAATAAAAATCCCATTGATCGCTCTCAAGAGATTCTAGACGAAAGGAGTGTCTATGCGCCATTTTATCTTTCGAATTTCCAACCTCTACCGAATACAGAAACTAAAACATCTCGCTATAAATCGCCGGTACCCGCGACTGACCGCCTGACATTAAGCTTGAAGCGCAATGTCTTACAACGATTAGGAGCTAATCTTCAAGATTTTGCGTTAGTAAATAATTCCCATTCTCTAATCCCATCATACTGGCAGGACATTCTGAATTACCTCCATGAGAAGGGGGGCATCAACTCCCCCCAAGTCTTTTTTGAGCCGCTCTTTAATGACGAGCCGAGAATTTTTTCCTGCTCCCTGCCCGCACAGTATGAAAAAATTGCAACCGATGGACAAGTGAACTCTCGCCGGTACAGTAAGGGCGCCTCCCTCGATGCGGACGAAGCAATTTCTAAAACCATCGGGGAGTTTCTCGAACGATACACTCTTTCCCGCCATCATCAAAAAAATCTTATTCGCTCTTCTGTAAAATCACTAGCCAAAGTTGGTAAAAATTTCTTGAATATCTTCGACTTGGCAGGATTTTCCGACTGGCAGAAAGAGATGTTCCCTCGACGGCAGTTTGACGAGAACAGCAATTTCTTCTGGGCTGGGGGAACGGAACTTTTAAGCGGCGAGCCGACCATGATTCCAGCTCAACTCGCTCTATGGGACTACTCTCGCCGAGCCGACACCAGCGAGCCGCAGCTACGCCAATCAAACACCAATGGCGCAGCCGGACATTTCACCAGGGGAGAAGCCATTCTTGCCGGCATTTACGAGAGCATCCAGCGCGATGCTTTTCTGATTCACTGGCTGAATTCTATCCCGCCACCTCGAATCGACCCCGACACCATCGAAGATAAAAAACTCCGAACACTGCTTGACCAACTGAAGCGCTACCATCTCGAGCCCATCTTCCTCAATACGACGTGCGATCTGGCGATACCCTCATGCATTTGCGTCCTGGCTGATAACTCTGGGCTGGGTCCGAAAACAGCTGTGGGAGGTGGCTGTGAGCCGGATATGGCAGAAGCCCTCATGCGCAGTATCACCGAGGCCCTCGGTGTCTTCCGTTGGTTGCGGTGGCAAGAGGCTGAATTTAGTATCGCGGGCGATTATAAACCATTCACGGATCCTCATATTGATCAAACAAAACGACTGTTACTGTGGAAAAACACGGATATGTTTTCCAAGATTAAACCGTTCATTTCGGGGAAAGCACAACCTTTTAAAGAAGCCGCGGCCAATCTTCCGGCATTTGCGACACCCAAAGAAGAACTGGCCTTTCTGATGGATATCTTCAGGCGACTGGGGGAAGGGTACGAAATCTATGTCTACGAAGCCAAGCATAGGTTTCTCACAAAACTGGGATACCACGCGGTACAGGTAGTCATTCCCGCGCTCGTGCCACTCTACTTAAATGAAATAGATGCGCCCCTCGGAGCAAAACGGCTCAAGACTGTACCTCAAAAACTCGGCTATAAGCCGACTGATGAATTAAACCCTTGGCCGCATCCATTTCCCTAATGATCTTTTGTCTCCACAGGGTGGTATTGCGGGTCATGCAACGTGACTATATAATTTAAGCAGTTTTAGATCACGCAAAACCCCTCCGCTTATGAAGAAATTCAATCCGACAAAACTTTTAGTACTGGCTCTTCTGGCACTCGTGGCTGTATTGCTGGCGCTATTGCCTAAAGACCGGCGCCATGCAGGGACTGCGTTCATCAATATGGAAAACATTATCCACCACACATCTGCCGATGCGGGCGGCTCCGTGGGATGCGTCTACGCCTGCGATATGACGGAGGGAAGCACCGGCGCTACAGATGGATCCAGCGACGGTACTAGTAAATAGCAAGCTTTAGGACAAGTCTTACGTCTTGTTCAGAACATATTTAAAAAAATAAATGGAAAGTAGACGATTTATTGGAAGTGTTTTGGTAGCCGCCTTTGCCGTCGCGGCAGTAGGAGCTTATTTATATTATCGGAAGTCCTTTACGCCAGCTGCACCGACAAGCAGCAAGTTCACACAAGATTATGCCACCGCACGATTTCTACATAGCCAGGGTCAGTTTGATGAGTCTATCGCGCAATTTAGTCAGGTCGTACAAGAAGCGCCAACCACAAGCCTAGCGACAGAAGTGAAACTACGCTTGGCGTACGATCTTTTTAGTCGCAATGCCGGAGATGATCGCATAAGAGCCATTGGAATTTATAAGGATATCATTGCAGATGAGAAGCTAGATCCCTCCTTACGGGCAACGGCGTATCGTAACTTAGGCCTTTCTACCCAGGATTATGTCACGTCAGATTTCGTAAAAAAGTACATTTTCAATGATGGACGGTATGCAACCTTTCTAGCCGAAGCTGAAGGAAGTTTGCTTCGAGCATCGAATCGGCTATTCGAGGAATCCGAAAAACTACATCCAACGGCTCTCGCGAAACTAGAGATTGCACGCTTTTTTGCAGTGGCAATTACTGACAAATCGCTGGAATCGCAATTGACCGTGAGTCAAAAAGCGGAGCGCATTGAGCAATATGTAAAGGACAGTGCTCCTCTCATGGACGCACCCTACTATTCCAACAGCAAGAAGGCACTTATATATCAGGTACGAGCAATTGTGCTGGACGCAAGTACCGATATTTTGGAAAATAGGCCACTTCAGGATATCGAAGCCAACTATAAACAAGCTATTTCTATCGCAGACGCATTAAGTGGAAATGACATTTACACCAAGGACGTTGCGATGCAATCGCGTCTTTGGTATGCAATGTTTCTCGCTCACAGATTCGGCGCCTCGCGGTTAAAAGACATAAAAGAAACCTTATTGCCCATTATTTCTCTCGACGAAACTAAAGATCCTCTAACCGCAAAAGGCATTGATGGGTATCTTAATAATCTCTCCTTTAGGCCAACGAATTCTTATTCGAGGATCCAACTACTTGCCGTAGCACGTATGATACCAGAGTTCAAGACGCTTCTGATAAAAAACGGGTGGAAAATCTAGGAAGGATATTCGCGCAGATAATTTCTCTAATATAATTCATCATTCAGTAAAGAAGCGGAGCTTTAAAGGACTATCCGAGTTGCTTAGTTATCGCCAGGTCTAAACTACTAATATAGAATTTTTCCGATATGATTGCCGATTTTTCTAAACTTTTTCATCAATCCTCCAAAGATGGCTCCAAAGGACACCCGCCGATTCCAGCAAATTTCGATGAGTGGCCGGATGAATGGAAAACTACGTATTACAAATCATATCCGCGTCTGCCAAAAATTGGTTTAGAGGACAAACCTCCGGCCGCGGATTTTTTTGATTTGATAAAGAGACGCAAATCACAGCGCGATTTTTCACGAACGCCGCTAGCAAAATACGAACTTTCAATCCTTCTTAAATATTCATGCGGCAATACCGGCCCTCTTGAAAAAGGTCGCTCCCGGCGAGCACAAGCCTCCGGGGGCGCGAGATTCCCTATCGAGGTCTATCCAATTGTTTTCCGGCCGGGCGCCGACCTGCCGGCAGGGCTTTATCACTATAACGTCAAAGACCATGCGCTTGATGTTCTCTGGGAGCGCAATTTCAGCGACGAGGATATTCATCAAATCTTCACCTACCCCTGGGTCAAAGATGCGGCTGTCGGCATCGTGATGACCGCCGTCTTTTGGCGCAATCAGATGAAATACGGCGAGCGCGGCTATCGCTACATCTTGCTTGAAGCGGGACATATCGGCCAGAATTTCTATCTCACCTCCGAGGCGCTCGGAATAAAATGCTGTGCATTAGGCGGGACGATGGACCAAAATCTGGAGCGATTAATTGACATAGATGGTGTCACGGAGTCGGTTGTCTACGGTTTCGCCATCGGGAAATAGAAATGAAGCTCCACGGCCTTCTGGCCGTGGTGAGGTTTTCTGCGACGGCGGATAAAAGGAGTTTGACGATTAAGAGTAGATTTTGATACGATGGACGCGCTATGAAGTCATCAGTTGTTACAATCCCCAAAAAAGTTAGTGGCGGAGAAGAACTTGTGGTTGTGCGAAAAGATGACTTTGAGGCGTTTCGAAATTGGCGGAAAGAAGTTGAGAATGCGCTGGCAAAAGTTCAACGCGGCCGGAGAGAGTATCGCCTTAGGAAAGCGCGTGTCGTTGCCTCCCCACGAGAGCTCCTTTAGATATGCCGATTCGGAGAATTCATTACACCTCCGAATTTATTCGTGCTTACACGAAGCTGCCAGTCTTAGTCCAACGGATAGTTGACCGCAAAGACGCACTCTTCAGGCGGAATCCCCACCATCCGAGCTTGCGAACCCATAAGCTCCATGGGCCTCTGTCTGACCTATGGTCATTTTGGATAACGCGAGATTACCGCGTTCTTTATTGAATTCAAGAAGGGTGGAGCGATCTTTTTCGACCTGGGAACACATGACATCTACCGATAAAGTTAACGGTTTATATCCTATCATGAAAAAGCGGCATATCTGGATTTCAGCCGCGGCAATTGCCGTTATTGTTTTTTTATTCTCGCAGGACGCGCTGGCCCGCCTAGCCTGGCAGAAATATCACAGGCCGGATGCGGCGTTGATGCTCAACCGGCATGA
>JACOZA010000075.1 GCA_016181565.1 Candidatus Sungiibacteriota bacterium | reverse complement strand
GAGGAGGTCGCGGAACTTCTGCCCGAAGTGGAGAAAAATATCAGGGAAATGATAAAAGTCATAAAGAGCCCTGCCATGCCCGAGCCGGAGCTTGGGACCGAGTGCGTGGACCCCAAGGCATGCCCTGTGTGCCTCAGGGACCTGCCGGAGCACAGCGTAGCAGAGCTTTATTTGCTGGGCAGGAAGGCGTTTCACCTGCTCAACCAGAAGATTGTTCTCATAAAGGACATGCCCGGCGATTTCCGGCTGAACGACAAGCAGCGCATACAAAAGGACTGCATCATCAGGAACAGAACCCACAAGGACGCGGCAGCGATTAAAAAATTTCTCAAGCAGCTGCGCTATCCGCTGTATTTCCTTGACTTTGAAACCATCAATCCGGCCATACCCCTGTTTGACGGCACAAGCCCCTACCAAAAGATACCGTTCCAGGTTTCGCTGCACATAATGAAAAAGCCGGGCGCCAAAGCCGGACACATTGAATTCCTCACCGACAGCCCCAAAGACCCGCGGCCCGGGGTTGTCAGGGCACTGAAGGAGATAGGTCCAAAGGGCACAATAATAGCGTATAATATGAGTTTTGAAAAGAAAATTATTCAGGACCTAGCAGATGCTTTCCCGCGGGAAAAATGGCTAAACTCATTACTAGACCGCTTTAACGACCTGATTGTTCCCTTCCGGAACTTCTGGTACTACAGCCCTGCCCAGCATGGCAGCTGCTCGCTGAAGCAAGTGCTGCCCGCGCTGACAGGCAAGAGTTACACAGGGCTGGAAGTCAGCGACGGCGGCCAGGCCGCCAGAGAATTCTTCGCGGCGATGTACAAGGACGAGAAGCATGACAAGGTTGCCCTCAGAAAGGCGCTCCTGGAATACTGCATGCAGGACACGCAAGGGATGATTGATATACTCTGGGTGCTGGAGGGGGCGGGTGAGGGGTGAGAGGGATAGGGGCTTTGGGGTGGGCGTGTGTTTCTACCTTTTTCGTTTGAAATTTGCATCCACGACTTTGAAGTTTCCTTCAACTTTTCGTATCCCGCGCGGTGCCCTTCCAGCTTGGGAATGCCTCTGGCTTTAGCCCAGCGTCGGTTCCCATCCAAAATCATCCCGACGCACTGGGGTACTTTTGTTGGTTCCTGTTTCATTTATGAGTAATCAATCACAAAATCCTTATAATTTCCCGTGGCTTCCTTCCATTCGACCTCAACTTCTTCCACGCGGGCGAACATGGGGCCGCGGTGAATCTTAGCCAGCAGCAGCTTCAACTTTTCTTCCTCACCTTCTGCAACTACCCAAGCGGTCCCGTCGTTTTCGTTTCGCACGAACCCGGTAAGGCCAAAGTGCTCGGCATTTCTCTTGGTAAAATCGCGAAACAGCACCATCTGCACTCTTCCGTATACTTTTGTTTCCAAGCGCTTCAGCATACCCGGTAGTAGAAACTCGAATTATCTTTAGGCGTAAAAACTCAATTTATTATTGCTATACTCAATCCCCGCAGTGAACCTAGTTAGGCAGTATCATCCACGGCGCTCCCTTTGAGTTTTCCCTGCCTGCCGGCAGGCAGGACTACCGGGCATACCCATCTAAATTTTTACCAGATAATAATTTGCCGTATGATCAAAATCGCCCCCATCATTCCCCGCCGCCTGAACTGCCTAAAATCAAATTGCGCTTGGCAAAACTTCGGCGGGCAGGCAATATTCCCACTTTACCCATTTCTGCGATAAAGAAAAGGCCCTCCTGAATTGCGAAGGGTCTTCTCTAAAAAGCTAGGCTTATCGGGGCAGTTTCAAGTCTTTAGGTATACCGTAGATTTGAGGATCAATAGTCCGCAAGAAGCATTGCCGCCCCGCCTCATGATCCCAATTCTCACCCATTCCCCCGAATTCCGCCGGAACGGGTTTTGCCATGCGCGTATTCGCGTTAATCGGGGCATTGAAGGTCGCGCAGAGTTCGAAGGATAAATTGCCTGTTGAGCGATATTCGTAGGGTGTGCCTGATTCTGGATCAAGCGGCGCGACAAATCCCGATATATCATCTTTCAAATCATTTAGTGTCGCGGGCAATACGTCCTTCTTCTGCCAATAGCCGACGATACCGCCCTGAATCGTTTGCAAATCTGAAACTCTTCGCTCATCGAATTTGCGGAGCCGCTCGGCAAAAGGCGAGCCGGCGATGAAAAACCCTCCGATGATGATTGCGCCAATTATCAAAACCGCTACCCAGGCAAAAGTTTTTGTGTATCCCGGCAAAGCCGAAGCAGAACGCCGAATCTCGGAGAAGTAGTGCCAGAAAACAGTCCCGCCAACTAGAAATACCGCCAAAACTTTCAAGAGAAACGCCGTCGTAATGCTGCCTTCGAGAAAAAAGTAGACCAGGGCCACAAGGTCAATAATCACCATCACCGCCGCTAAAAACAGCGTAAAGTAAATGATCCATTTACGGAGGCGCCTCTCGCGCTCCTCTGGGTTGGCCGCATATTCGCGCTGCAAGAGCCACGACGCAATGATATAGACGGGGAATATTATAAGTAATGCGGCAATAGCCCAACGGAGCGTGCCGTAAGAAAGACTCTGATAGGCGAGCAAATCCGGGAAGAAGTAATTGATGTACTGAAACAAAAGCGCGATCAAACTTCCCGCGCTGATATAGAGCGCAATGATGCCAACTAGATTCAAAAATACGTTCTTGGGTGAAATCTTTTGAGATACTTCGGTTTCCATAGCAACGCCCATGATACTACAAAAGGCTCCGACCCACACCAAACGCAGGGTGTGGACCTAGCGAGAATCCTCCTTCTCCGTCAACTGACGGATTCGGATAGACAGGTCGTCCTCCCGTCCCCGCAACTCGCCCCATTAGACATTTTGTGGACCTAGGCGGAATCGAACCGCCGCCTCGTCAATGCGAATGACGTGTTCTACCACTAGACCATAGGCCCGTAAAGTCTATGTCTAACGGGGTGAAAATGTGGTGTCGTGCCACTAGACCATAGGCCCTCAAATTTTGGCGTATGGTGTGGGGGTAAATGCGATGCACTGGCTATTGTGCTGTAGGCCCGTTTCGTAATTCCTAGTGGCTAATCTAGCCGATTTTGTGAAAAGAAAAAAGGGCCCCGCGTGATGAACACAACGCGAGGCCCTCCGTTTCTATCAAGGAACCATACAGGATCTAGAACGCTCGAGACACGCCGTGACTGCCTATGGTTGTCGAGAATGGACTGCCTGCCGGATCCCAGGACGACTCAAAGCGAAAACACGCTAGGCCACAGTGAGGGCATCGCCCTTCGTACTGCACCACTTCAGCCTTGGCTGTTTTTGTGGGCACTCCATACCACTTGGAGATACCGTTCAGAGGGAATGTGATTTCCGCTTGGTGGCAACGGAGTCGATCGTCGAGGACAAGGCCGATCTTCAGCTCCTGCAGGCGCCGGAATACATGCTCGGGGTTTACCCGCGTTGGGTCCGTGCGCAAGAATCCGAGAGGAACCAGACGAAGCACGAGTTGTCTCACTTTCTGCGGCAGATGACAGTGACCCTATTTCAGCTCTTGATTCTGCCATCGCCGCGTCGAGAGAAAAATTCATCAGGCCGGAACAATGAAGCCCATCTGATTCATGTTCGCGCCGTCAGGAGTGTGGTCTCTTCGGTGCGAGATGAAGAGAGCTCGGTTCTCTGGACAGGCGGTACACATGCCGACAACCTCGATATTCTGCTCTTTCAGCCCTTCAGCCAGAAATTGATGGCGGAGGATCCCGATGGAATCGAGCGCCACCGCGCCTCGCGGTTCGTCAATTTCTTCAACGAAGTCTTCGTACTCCCTGCGGAAAAACATGATGTCCGAGGCGTGCCGCTCCGGGTAGAGAATATGGCAGCGCCTGCAAATCCCCGGACCAATGGCAACTTGGATCTCGCTCACCGACGTGGCGCCGGCGCGCCATATGCGTTGAATCGACTCCCTCGCGATATTCAGCCTCTGGCCAGCGCGCCCGCAGTGGACAATCCCGATGATAGCGGGAAGCCCTCGCTCGGCCGCGGGGTAGTAGAGATACGCGAGATGACAGTCGGACGCGAATGCCGCCAGAGCTATTTTGGGTGTGTCCATGAGCGCCACCAGCCCATCCGTATCGGGGACACGCAGGACAGCGACGGCCGTTCCGTCGGTGCCGAACGTTCTTTCGGGCTTGGGGAAAGGCGGAATCCGCCGCACAGTTTTTCCATGTACTTGACCCATCATTACAAGCTGGGTGGGAGCATTGATGCCAAAGCGCGAGGCGAAGCGGTTGCGATTCTTTACGTACTCTCCGCCCGGCCCCGGATTCTTGGAGCTTCCCATGATACCATCCTGCCTCGTTGAAAAAACCGCATGCACCGGAAATTTCTCAAGGACATGTATACTCATAGCTTTCACCGATCCTTTCATATCGCGTCTGATGACGCAGTTAAGATTCCGTGATTGATTCTTTGTCGAAGAGCCAATCGAGAATCTCAACCATATTGGTCGGGGCACTGGGAATCGAACCCAGTCTACACGAACCCGAATCGTGCGTACTACCGGTATACTATGCCCCGGTATATTTTGGTGCGGGGTAAACGTGCGTATTCACCCCGTAGAATCGCCGAGTGATTTGTGCGGGGCTGCCGGTATACTACGCCCCGAGCGAACGATTAATTCCGTTTGTAAATTGCCCGTCGAAAGCCAAGACATTGGCTCGACCTACACGCACCCTTGTCCGCCTAAGTTTTGCCTCGGCAAAATTTTGGCGGGCGAACGTGCGTACTACTGATATATTCCGATTTTTCTCTCCGCTCTGCGGAGTAAGAAAATCGAGGATCCTCGATATAGCTTCGCGATATCGGGACTGCCGGTATACTAAGGCCCGTTTTTGTATATTCCTAGTTCCTGGCCACTAGTGGCTAGTCGCCAATGGCTAAATTACTTAACATAATACTTTCCCTTCAACTCGGCTTCGCGTTCGCCTTCGACCAACTCAACTTTGGATTCAGCTGACTCCGCCAGCTTCTTTAGTTCCTCGATTGAGAGTCTGTCCAGCTCCACGATTCGCGAATTTAAATAATCCTGACTGTTTTTAAGCGGATCGTCAATGACTTCCTCGAGCAGCGCGTTTAAGAGATAGCCGATTTTGGGGCCGGGGGAGATGCCTAAAATTTGCATGATGTTGTTGCCATTCACCGCGAGCATCTTGGGTGTCGGTGCTTCTTCTTCCCGTAAAATCTTTTCCACGCGAAATTGGAAGTGGCGCAGGCGGTAGGGGACGGCTTTGGGAACGCCCGACCCCATGCGGTCGCAGATGCGGACTAGCACCAGGTCGTCAATGTTCTCGACACCGACGCGCCGAACCAAGCGGCGGATGGCCGAGTCGGTAATGCCTTCATCGGGATCATACTTGAAGAGGTGCCAGCGAATCAGCCGCACGACTTTGGTAATTATCTCGCGCGGGAAATGCAGACGCTCGAGAATTCCTGCCGCCATCCTCGCGCCCACCACATCATGCTGATAAAACGTCGAGTCGGGTCCATCGCCCTCTTTGCAGCGCGGCTTGGCTACGTCATGCAAAAGTGCCGCGATTTTAACCGGCACCGGGTATTTTTCTTTATCTGCCCATTGAAGCGCCCGAAGATTATGCTCCCACACCGTATAGATATGGTGCTTATTCTGCCCAACGCCAATGCCTTCTTCGAGCTCCGGCATCACGAACTTTAAAAGTCCGAGATCATACAGCAGTTGAATCCCCTGGGCAGAGCGCGCTGAAGCAAATATCTTCACCAGCTCATCGCGAAGGCGCTCCTTGGCGATCATCTTGATCCAGGCACCATGCTCCCGAGTCGCAGCTTGGGTTTTCCCCTCGATCTCGAATCCCAATTCCGTGCCGATACGCACTGCCCGCAGCATACGGAGCGCATCTTCTCCGAACCGCTCTTTGGGATCGCCGACGGTTCTGATTAGTCTTTCTTCCAAATCTTTTTGCCCGCCAAAGGGATCAATCAGCTGAAATTCTTGATTCTTTAAGCCAAGCGCTATTGCATTGATCGTGAAATCGCGCCGCGACAAATCCTCTTCGAGTGTCTTGGCGTAAGCCACGAGGTCAGGGTGGCGCTGATCGGTATATCTGCCTTCGGCGCGGTAGGTCGTTATTTCGATTTCAGAGAGTGTCGGATCGGGAGAGTTAGTCTTCACCGTCACCGTAAGAAATTTATTTTCATAAAACGATTCGGGGAAAAGCGCTGTCAATTCTTCCGGCCGCGCATTGGTCGTGACGTCCCAATCCGCCGGCGCGCGGCCCAGCAGCAAATCACGCACGCATCCGCCGACCGTATACGCTTCAAAATCTTTCGATCGTAGAATCTCCAAAATCGCCAAAACCTCTTTGGGGATATGGAAGCCGCTTTCTTCTTTTACAGTTTTGTTCATGAGAATTTTGTGGTGCGCCATGAGGGATTCGAACCCCCGACCATCTCGTTAAGAGCGAGCTGCTCTACCAACTGAGCTAATGGCGCACGAATAATGCTATTTCGGACTGACGCCCTCGGCAGGATTCGAACCCACAATACGACGTCCGAAGCGTCGCGTGATATCCATTTCACTACGAGGGCGAATGAGGAGCGAAATGAAAAACTCGTTTTTCATTTCCTCCGAATGAGCCCTCGACGAAGCCTCCAAGAGGCTGAGTACGAGGGCACGCGCTTTTTACGAAGCAACTTTACCCGCTTTGGGCCAAGTAATCAACCTATTTATCTATCACGATGACCGCCTTGCGGCCGGTCGTGATCTCGGCCGGCTCGGGCACGAAATCGTGCATGGCCTCCATTAGGTTCGTGCGCGAGTACCGGTATCCGTTCCCAAAACGCGTGCCGGGATCGTTCACGATGAAATCCGATTGATCAAATCCTTTTATGACTAATGTATGATGCCGCGGACCCGGCGCCCGGAAATAAGGATTCTGAAGCAGCTTGCCGGCGGCGGGAATAATCACCAAATTCCCTTTTGAAATTTCGTCGCGGATCAGTTGCTGCGTGGGGTTTTCTACGATTCGCGCCTTGGGATATCTGTAATAGTCCGTCAACATCCGCAAGGTTTCCGCGGCATTCGTGTCTTTTTCGTAGCCAAATGTCTGCAGTTCATAAATCGCGAGTTTCAGCATCTCGATGGCGAAATCACGCGCCGTAAACTGCTTGCCGGTAACATAGCTGTAACTCATCGCTATCGAAGCTTCCTCGCAAAAATCAGACCAGGGCCAAGACCAATCGCCAAAGGGGGCTTGTGCGGTAAACGGCACATTCAAAAGCGCCGACTCTCCGGCGGCAAAAGTCGGCAGAGCGACCGCAAACAAAAAAACAAATACGAGCGCGTATTTCATTCGTCTACTTTAGCTCGAAAATTCTTTGACCGCAACCCTACCATCCTTATAACTAGGCACGCTTCAGAGGAGTTAACGCTCCGCATCAGTTCGGTTGCCACTTCCGCATACAACACACTAGTGTATTGTAGTGAACAAAGCTTAGTCTTTTCTGGATTTAGCGTGGAATTTTTGATGGATTTCGCGCAGGCCTTTATCGGTAATGTGCGTATAGATTTGAGTGGTGGTGATATGCGCGTGCCCCAGAAGCGCTTGGACCGAGCGGATATCCGCGCCGTTTCGAAGTAAGTCTGTCGCGAAGCTATGCCGCAGCTGATGCGGGGTGACTTTTTTGGTGATGCCGGCTTTAGCCGCGTATCGCTTTACCAACCGCTCTATCGATCTCGGCGTGAGCCGCAAATCCGATTCTTGCACTGTTACAATAGGACGTCCTATTGTAACATTTGTATTCTTAGGGCGATTGTTTGGGTTCTTCAAATGCTTTGGCTCGCGCGGGAACAAACTGCGCCCAGCGCGAACGAAAAGCGCTTCATCAATGTCGGCGCGCTTCGCCAGATATTTTTTTAGAGCATCATGCGCGGCATCCGATAAAAACACCACGCGGATTTTATCGCCCTTGCCGCGGACAGAAAATTCTCCTTCAATACGCTCAGGACGAGGCCCTTTTTGCAGATTGACTGAATCGCGGTTGAGCCCCGCCAGCTCCGAAAGACGCAGTCCCGTCGAAAAAAATAATTCGAGAATCGCTCTATCACGGAGAGCTTGCATGGAATCGCCCTCGGGGGCTTTCAACAGCCGCTCAAGCTCATCACCTTCCAAAAACTCGATATCGCGCGACGGCGTCTTGCCCAATTCGATTTTTTCAGCCGCGAGAGACTTCACATCGCGTTTGGATAAATACTTTAGGAGATTGCGGACTGCGATCAGGTGGTAATTCTGTGTTTGTTTTTTTAGAGTCCGTCCGAACTTGTCCTTCGTTCGATTCAAATAGAGACGATATTCGCGGATAAGGTCTTCGGTAATCGCGGAGGGCTTATCAATTTTGGCCCAACCCAAAAACCGCGAGAGGTAGTGGTCGTAGTTGCGAATGGTCAACTGCGACCGATTTTTCTCAATCTCTAGATGTTCCAAGTAGTCTTTTTTGAGTTTTTCAAGCGACATCTATTATATTGTACGACGTTCTCATGCTCTAATCATAGGGGGTATTGACAAAGATTTGACCGCATGATAGGGTATTTCCTGTAGCAACGAGGCCCCCCAGGGAAGAGTTCCGGGCGGCTTTCCAAAACCGCTTAGGCTCTCTAGCGAGGGAGTCCGCGGATCATCGGCGGCCCTAAACTGCCCAGGCTGAATTTCTGGCCCATCGTTGCGCCTTCAATAACATCATCCATGCGCTATCGCGCACAGATCAAAATCACTCGCATGCCAGCCGGTCGTGCGAGGCAGAACTATCAACCGGTCGTCCCGACGAGATGTCTTCGGCGAAGTTACACCGAGCTCTCGTCGGGACTCTGTTGTTTTTAGGCCATATCTTGCGGAAAAGCTTTATCCGTGCTATGCTCTTATCACTTTGTTTGGATAAGCGAAAAAGCCGGGTTGTGAAAATTCGACTGCCTGGCGGCATCTCGGCCCAAGAACTTATCCCTCTAATTAGTTGAGAAGCCTAAGACATTACATAGGACGACTAAGATTATTACTAAAGTCGAATTTCTACTACCCGGAATGCTCAAAACTAAGGAAAAATCAAAAGTCATCGAGGCCTTTCAGACGCACGAGAAAGACACCGGTTCTTCGGCGGTCCAAGTCGCGGTTCTAACCGAAGAAATCACCAAGCTCACGAGCCACTTGAAGAAAAACCCCAAAGATAACCACTCGCGCCGGGGACTTTTAGGGATGGTGGCAAAGAGGAAGCGCTTGATGGATTATTTGGCGAAGCATGAGCCACGCCGTTACGCGAATGTCATTAAGAAATTGGGACTCAAAAAGTAATTTTCAATTTACAATTTTTAATTTTCAATAAATTCTTCAATCTTGCAATTTTCAAAGGTTTGGGACATTAGTTCATTAGGACATTGATTGAAAATCGCAAAATTGAAAATTTAATAATTTAAATGAGCGTTATCAAATACAAGAACCAGCGCGTCGCGATCCTTTTTGACGTGCAAAACCTGTATCACTCGGCCAAGAATCTTTACGGCGCACGGGTGAATTTTGCCAATATTTTAAAACAAGCCACCGCTGGGCGGCAACTGATTCGCGCCATCGGCTATGTCATCGCCACCGAATCCGGCGAGGAGAAAGGGTTTTTTGAAGCGCTCACCAAAATCGGGATTGAGTTAAAAGTCAAAGATTTGCAGATTTTCCCCGGAGGCATGAAAAAGGCGGACTGGGACGTGGGCCTGGCGGTTGACGCTATCCGGCTTGCCAACCTGGTGGATGCTGTGGTAGTTGTATCGGGTGACGGCGATTACATCCCGCTCTTAGAATATATCCGGCAGGCGCTGGGAGTTCAGGTGGAGGTCATGGCTTTTGGCCGATCGGCCTCGGCCAAATTAAAAGAAATGGCGGATGATTTCACCGACCTTGGCGTCGAACCGGAGAAATACACCATTCGTATTCCCCGTTCGCGGGCGAATTTCCGCAGAGGCTCTCCCGCCGAGAGCTCCACGAGTCCCGCAGAACATAGTTCTTTTGAAAACAGCGCCCAGCAATAATTAACCGTATTAATCAGGGAGCAGAAGAGGAAGAAGGAATGGGTATGCGCGCGAGCGCACCAGTTTACCAGTTTGCAAATTACGTGAGGAGTTAGAGTAATTCGTAAACTAGTGAACTGCAAGGTCCCACCCTTGGCCCTCAAGCGCTCTCTCAAGTCAATGAAACAATCTACGAAATACTCCCTAACCGTGGGAGGCCGCGAGCTCACTGCCGAGCTTGGCAAGTTTGCGGAGCAGGCCAACGGCAGCGTGGCGGTGCGTTATGGCGACACGATGGTGTTAGCCACAGCCGTTATGAATAAAACGCCGAAAGTAGGCGGTGATTTTTTCCCGCTGACCTGCGACTACGAAGAAAAATTCTATGCCGCGGGGAAAATTTCGGGTTCAGCCTTCATCAAGCGCGAGGGACGGCCATCGGAAGAAGCGGTGATTTCGGGACGCCTGATTGATCGGACAATTCGCCCCCGCTTCAACCATCAAATCCGAAACGAGGTTCAGGTGGTCACGACTATTCTAGCTTTTGACGGCCAAAACGATCCTGATATTCCGGCGCTTGTCGGCGCGTCGCTGGCACTCTCGATTTCTGATATTCCGTGGGATGGGCCGACGGCGGGAGTCCGCGTCGGACGGATCAACGGAAAATTCATTCTCAATCCAACCTATGAGGAACGGATGGCTTCTGACTTTGATCTTTTGATCACGGGGTTTTCCGAGCGCATCAATATGATTGAGGCGGGAGCCCGCGAAATTCCGGAAGCGGACATGGCTGAAGCCATCGCTTGGGGGCACCACGAGATTAAGAAACTGATTGACTTCCAGAAAAAAATCATTGCCGAGCACGCGGTCCCGAAAGCTGTCGTCCCTGTTGCTGAACCGTCGCCAGAATTGGTGGCCTTTATGCGCGAAAAGATTTTCCGTCAGCTTGAAGACGCGATGTATGCGGACGCGCCGAAACTCGAAAAATACGCCCTAAAAGACGCGATTGAGGCAGAGTGGAAAGCCATGGCTCAAGAAAAATTCGGCGACACCATTACTGTCAATTCCATTGAATATGTCTTTCACGAAGCGGTGAATGAAATTGTGCATCGCGAGCTTCTGCAAAAAAACAAACGCCCGGACGGCCGGGCCGCTGATGAAGTGCGCCTACTGTCTGCGGAAGTCGCGATTGTTCCCCGGGTTCACGGCTCCGGACTTTTTCAACGCGGTGAAACCCAGGTGCTTTCGGTGGTAACGCTCGGCGCTCCATCGGATGAGCAACGCTTCGACACCATGGAGGGGGAGTTCAAACGGCGCTTCATGCATCACTACAATTTCCCGCCGTACTCCGTCGGCGAGGTAGGACGCATGGGAAGCGGCGGAAGGCGCGAAATCGGGCACGGAAATTTAGCGGAGCGGGCATTATTCGCCATTATTCCTCCGCGCGAGGAGTTCCCCTATACCATTCGGGTGGTGTCGGAAACGCTTTCTTCAAACGGCTCTTCATCCATGGCATCTGTATGTGCTTCTACCCTCGCCTTAATGGATGCGGGAGTTCC
>JACOZA010000074.1 GCA_016181565.1 Candidatus Sungiibacteriota bacterium | reverse complement strand
CCGCATAAGTAAAATTTCATTATCCCTTCTAAGGATTGGGTAGGAAGCAGGAACTGATTTATTTCTATCCTTCGCCATTTATGGAATTTCAATTTTAGTACTTCGACGCTCATCGAGCGGGGATAACTTATAGCATGGAACAACGATGTGGGATTCTATTCCGGGCGCAAAGGATACCGATAAGTCCCCATGTTGGTTATACAGATTAGCAGGTTATCCCAAAAACGGGAGGAGGTGATTGACTATGGCCAGTAAAGCCGAGGTTCAGCAGGCTCGGGAGAAGGCACGCGACGACAGCAGAAAGCCCGTTCCCGGTATCATCGAGGAAATCTGCATGGGCGGGCGGTACCAGCCGCCATCTGACCCGGAGGCGAAGGTCGCCTACGAAGCGGAGTGGAGGCGCCAGACGAGCTAGGGTGTCAGCCCCCGCAAGCCTGCCCGCAGTCAGCGCCGAGAGGTTCCCTCTCGGCGCTTGTTACTACTCCAAGTGTCTTCTATGGATAATCCAAGAGGATCTTCACCGGTTTAACTGTCTTCCTCACTAACCCATGCGCCCTATGTCTAATAATAAGAATTGTCATCACACTAGAATCATAACCGAACTTATAATAATAGAACATTCTCGGCGCTGGCAATTTTGATCTCGTCGGAACTGCGATATTTTACTTCCACGCCGCCTTTTTCCAGCGTTTTTTCGGAAACTACTACGCGAACCGGAAGCCCGATGAGATCGGCATCAGCGAATTTTTACAGCCTCGGGCCAGATAATTCCCTTATCATCATGCGAAATTTCGACAATCGTCCCCATCATGCGCGAAGAACCCATGCCGTAACAGCCCATTAAGACATCTAACTCTCTTCCTTTCTCATCGGTGTAGGTCAGCCCAAAGGGTTTCGAGTATTTTGTGCTTAACTTGAAAATATTACCCACCTCGGCGGCTCTTTCGACTCTCCAGCGCTTGCCGTCATGATCGACGATTGTGCCGGGATCTGAAGCTTGGAGCATGTCCGGCGTAATTTCTTTGTTAAGGGCCGTGCCATCGTCGGCAATAAACACAACGTCTTCTCCGGCTTCGGTAAGCACCTGGAACTCATCGGAGAATTTGGAAAATGTTCCGCCCGAGGCTTTCACGCGCAGCGCTTTCAGGCCGCAGCGCTCAAAAATCTTGGCGTAGGCTCCCGCCATCCGCTCATAGTATTCATCGAGTGACGCCTCATCGGCGTGGAAACTGTAGAGGTCTTTCATGCGAAACTCCCGGCCTCTTAAAAGCCCAGATTTGGCCCGCGGCTCGTCGCGGAACTTCGTCTGGATTTGGTAAACCCCAAAGGGCAGGTCTTTATATGATAAAGGGGCTCGCTGAACCAACGGAACAACCGATTCCTCGTGCGTGGGAGCCAGGGCAAATTCCTGATCGAAATGCGACACAACTTTATAGAGAGCTTCGAAGCTATGAAAGCGGCCGGTTTTTTCCCAGTTTTCTTTGGGGTGGAGCGCCGGCATTAAAATTTCTTGTCCGCCCGCGGTATTCATTTCTTCACGGATAATTTGCTCAATCTTTTGCAGGACACGTACACCCAGCGGCAAATACTGATACACTCCGGCCATTAACTTATGAATGAACCCCGCGCGGGTAAGAAGCACAGCGTTTTTTGCCACCTCGTCTTTGGGCGCTTCGCGCAGCGTTCGTCCGAAGAGTTCAGACTGTTTCATAGGTTCCAGTCTAGCCAACTTTCTACGCTTCGGCAAAAAAGAGGGGGCGGCCGCTGTGCGGCCGCCCCTAGCTTGCTGTTTTCTGCAAGCGACGAACTGCAACGAGCGCATGAATCCATCTTGCCCATTCGGCGTAATCCATGAACTCGCCCTCGGCAGAGGAAAAGGCATATCCCGTGATAGGATCCCAGGTCACCCGCCAGGAAGTTTGCGACACAGCCGGTATGCCGGGAGTTAGTTGAGAGCCGCGAGCCATCACGTAGACGCGGCCACGGTCACCAATTGCCGCCTCCACTTCTCGGATTAGATAAACCTCACGGCCTAGGCGCCAACCCCAAGTTTTCCAGGCTTCCCCTGTTTCAATCTCAAGGTACGGCAGATCACGTACCAGTTCATCGATGAACTTGACGAGAAGTATCTTGCGCTCCTTGGCATCACGACACACCTCCTCCAGAGCTGGGCTAGGCAATGCCGATCACCTCCTCCTAGGCAGTCATCTGCCCGATGCGCCGCACGTGTTCAACCAGCGTGGCGGTGTATCCCGCCTCGTTGTCGTACCAGCTAAAGACCTTCACTAAATCTTTATCTATCACACGCGTGAGAGATAAGTCAACAATCGCGCCGTACGGCTCGCCGATGATATCGGTGGAAACCAGCGGATCTTCTGTCACCGCCAACAATTTCTTCCAGCGTGGATCGGCGGCCGCTTTTTTAAAAATAGCGTTCACTTCTTCAATCGTGGTCGGCCGCTCCACGAGCGCGGTGATGTCGGTGATAGAGCCCGTGAGCACCGGTACCCGTATCGCCACCGCGCTGAATTTTCCTTCGAGATCCGGGATGGATTGAATCACCGCTTCGGCCGCGCCCGTCGTCGAGGGCACAATGTTAGCCGCAGCGGCTCGGCCGCGACGCGGGTCCTTCGCATCCGGGCCATCAACCAGCTTCTGGGTTGCGGTATAGCCGTGCACCGTTGACATTCCCGCTTTCTTAATTCCCAGAGTTTCTCTTAAAATCTGCATTACAGGCGCCGTGGCATTTGTCGTGCAGGAAGCATTGGCGGTCATCGGCCCCGTGCCCTTTTCGAATAACGTATCGTTCACACCGACAAGCGCGGTGGTCACTTCGCCGGTGGCGGGTGCGGTAATCACCACGCGTTTGGCTCCGGCGTCGAGATGCGCCCTGGCTTTGGCGCTGTCCGTAAAAAATCCCGATGACTCGACAACAACATCAATCTTATGCGCGGCCCAAGGAAGTTTGGCCGGATCTTTCTCTGCCAATACCCTTACTTCTTTTCCGTCTACCACCAGCGCCTCCGCTTTGGCCTTTACACTTTTCCCATAGCGGCCATAGACGCTATCATACTTCAGCAAATAGGCGAGAGTTTGGGTATCCGTCAGATCATTTACCGCCACGATATTGAAATCTGGGTCACCAAAAGCCATGCGGAAAAAGTTCCTCCCGATGCGCCCAAACCCGTTAATAGCGACAACCGCCATATATACCAATTATATAAATTAAATCAGCCGTTGGACACCTCCGCGGCCGGACTCTGCCGTTTCATGCCCAGCACATAATTGTAGGCCGAGAGCGCGGCTTTGACTGCGTCTCCCACGGAAATGTTGTTTTGCTTATAGATCTCGTCCGTCACATCGCCGGCCGCGTAGATCCCAGGCTTGGAAGTCGCACCCGTTTTATGATCAATAATAACTTCGTTAAACTGGTTCATGTCCACAAGTCCCTTAACTAATTCGGAATTCGGCACCGCGCCAATTTCTACAAAGACACCTTCAACAGAAAGAGTTTTCGCTTCACCGCTCTTCAAATCTTTATACCGGAGCCCGGTGACGAACTGATCCCCGAGAATTTCATCGGTTTGGGCGTTGTAGACAATCTCCACTTTGGGGTTCGCGCGCACCTCGTCCTGCGTGATGGGGTCTCCTCTCATCGCGTCACTGCGAATAAGAAGGTAAATCTTCTGGGCATAAGGAAATAAGTCAACCGCCGCTTCTAGCCCGGCATTACCGCCGCCCACTACCGCTACGGTCTTCCCCCCAAATACCGGCGCGTCACAGGTCGAACAAAATACCACTCCCTTGCCTTCAAATTTCGCCTCGCCAATGACTCCAAGGCGCCGTCTACTGCTGCCGGAGGCAAGAATAATCGTCTTGGTGTCAAAAAATTTACCCGACTCCGCATCCACCCTAAAACCCCCGGGGATCTCCGAAACTTTAGTAGCGAGTTCTCCGGCAATAATTTCTATGCCTTTCTGCGTTCGAACGTGTTTTTCTAACTTCTGCGCCAATTCGAAGCCGGTCAGCAATTCATCGCCGATCCAATTTTCAATTGAGGCCGAAATAATTGACTGCCCGCCGAATTCTTTGGCGATAAGCACTGTCTTCAATTTCTTGCGCGCAATATAGACCGCCGCGCCGACCGCAGCGGGACCGCCGCCGATAATCACTACATCATACATACCCGGCAGTAGAAACTTGAATTAACTTTCGGTGCAAAAACTCCAGGAATACCATGCATATTTCTATTGGGCGCTTTTCGGATCGATACCTCGCACTGTATCCGGCACAAATTCCGGCCCGCGGTTCTTAAAGGCTTTATAAAATTGCCGAATTTGGTCTCGGCTGCTTTCTGACAAACTGCCGCTGTCTAAGTTAATCTTAAAAACGTGGCCCCAGGAAACGACGGCGATGTCCGAATCATTCGCCGAGCGCGGAGCCATCACCAGCTTGGAACCGCCGAATTCATTGACGATTCCTTTCAGGGCTTCAACTACTGCCGGGGGAATATTCGGACGATATGCAATCCATACGCCGCCGTGCTCCAAGTTATGGATAAAAATTTTATCTTCCACCTCATAGTCATAGACTCCCCAATTCGCTGAAGTGGAGAAATGGCCGCCCGAAGAGGGCGGATTGGAGTTATAGGGCTGGGGCGGGGCTCCATTCAAACCAATATGCTCCCGCCCGACAGTTTCATACGCCACGCCCGGTAAGCTCTCACTCTTTCTTTGGCTGTAGTAAATAACTCCGCCGACCATAAGCGCTGCAACCAGACCCATCAGAGAAAAAACGAAAACACGCCGGAGTATCTTTCTCCGTCGCGCCGCTTGAATTCGCTCAATGTTCTCATTCATTTGCGGGTCGCCCATGCTTTTAAATCTTCGTACGAAACTCCCCCGCAAATAAAAGCTCTGGTCTCGGTGTTACAGAAAAACGGCACTCCCCCGCAGAGTCCCTTGTCGCAATCAGCCATCTTCTTGGCATTTTCTTCGTTATTCCAGACTTCATACTGCTCGACAATAACGCCTTCTTCTCGCTGCAATTGTTCCACCAGGGGCGCCATGTTTTTGCAGTGCGGGCATCCGTCTCCGTAAAATTCCACCAGGGCCATACCCGAAAAATTCCAAATGACAAAATCTAAACTCCAAGTCTCAAAAACGAGCCTACTTGATATTAAGAAGCTCCGAGAGGCGTCCTTTATCAAAGCCGATGACAATTTTCCCGCCTACGTCAATCACCGGAACGCCGATCTGGCCGGACTTTGTGATCATTTCTTGACGCGCCTTGGCGTCTCCCGCCACATCAACCTCTTCGTATTTGATGCTATTTTCCTGAAAAAAAGCTTTCGCCATTTTGCAGTAGACACAGGGCGGTGTGGTGTAAATTTTTACGTTCGGCATGATTTTTTACTTCGAATGAATAATACTTGATTTAGTTTTAGTATAACAAATCTGTCAATCCTCAAGGCGAGGGGGCACGCAGCTGAATATCATTATTTATTTGCTTTGGCAAGTTCGGCTTCGATGATCGCTTTAATCTGCTCGTAGGGGACCGCGCCTGTCACTTGCACGCCGTTCACGAAGGTGGTCGGCGTTGCGCTGACACCGATGGCCCGCCCGTCAGCGGCGTCTTTAGCGATTTCCGATTCGTATTTTCCCGAATCAAGGCAGGAGTTAAACTTGGCGGTTTCGAGATCGAGCGTTTTTGCGAAAATCTTCAAATTATTTTGCGAAAACGCGCCCTGGTTCTCGCCGTTTTGATGTTCGAAAAGGTAGTTATGATATTCCCAAAATTTCCCTTGCTCATTCGCGCAATTTGCGGCTGCGGCAGCCCAGGTTGATTCGGGTCCAAGAAAGGCGAAATCCCGATAGACAAAGCGTACTTTACCGGTTTTCACGTAATCATTGATTAGGCGGGGCTCAACGATTTGGAAAAAACGACCGCAGAAAGGACACTGGAAATCGCTAAACTCGACGACGACGACCGGCGCTTCGGGATTCCCCAGTGATGGATCGTCATCGG
Source organism: Candidatus Sungiibacteriota bacterium (assembly GCA_016181565.1). Lineage (GTDB taxonomy): Bacteria > Patescibacteriota > Minisyncoccia > Sungbacterales > JACQCQ01 > JACOZA01. The sequence continues at coordinate 6,618 of JACOZA010000074.1, read as the reverse complement.
CAATATTCCCGCTTACGGGAGGAGAATTTTCTGAAGCGGCTGGGGGAGTCTCGGTCTTCTTACTCGATACTGGCCCCGCTCCTCCGCTGCCGGAATAAATCACCGCGAGGGCCACCAGCGCCCCAGCCGCAATAATTGCGCCGGGGATCAGCAAACTGCTGCCGCTATTTTTTTCATTCGAAACTTCGCTTTCCATATCTTAAGCCTTCTTATCCTACACGAAAGAAAACACCAGCGCAAATTGCGTTATACGATTGTCTCCAGGGCAACTTTGATATCGGCCAGAAGGCCTTCCTTGCCGGAAAGATTTCTTCGTTCAAGGATCCAGCGCTGCAAAACCGACTGTGCCCGAGGCAGATTGATAATAACGGCCCCCATCAGCAGCCCATCGCGAAGAAAAAACTCAAGATACTGGGGCGGCGTTCTTTGCTCGCGGATGACCGAGGGCAAAGAAAGATCCGGGTTGCCCACGACTGTCCAATGAAAACCGAGGTTAGAAATTGAGTAACTGGGGAGATTGATAAACTGCGTGTCCTTTCCGGCCATGGTGCGTCCTACCGCCTTCCCCTGCAGAAACGCGTTATTCCAGTTCCCCACGGTATGGGTCATACCCAGTGCCACATCCTCAAATTCAGCGATATCCCCCGCAACAAAAACATCGCTCACATTTGTCCTAAGATACGCATCGGCAAGAATCCCCTTTTTACCAAGTGAGATTCCAAATCCCTGGAGAAACTCAATATTCCGCAAGAGTCCCACTCCGACAAAGAGCCCATCCGCACGCAGTTCCTTTCCTCTGGCGGTGACGACGCCACGAAGATAGCCGTCCTGCCCCAGAACTGATGCGACATCCTCTCCCATCAATATTCTAATTCCGTGTTCCTCAAAATTTCCTTCGATCATTTGCGATCCGGCTTTCGACATCAGCCGCGCTCCAAAATGCTCGTCGCGGCAAAGCAGTGTTGTTCGTATACCTCGAAGCTGCAATATCTCGAGAAATTCGAGAGCAATAAAGCCTCCGCCGACTACAACGGCTTCTTTGATATTTGGCAATGCTGGATATAACCGATCCGCATCTTCTATCGTCTGCAACCGATAGATTTCTTGAAGCCCCCGGGCGCCCTCATATGTAACCGGCGCCACGCGCCCGCCCGCGGCAACTAAGAGTTTGCGGCAGCGCACGATTGTGCCGCTTGAGAGCGTTACCTCATGCCCTCGGGCGCCGACCGCCGTCACCTCTTCGCCCGCCAGAAAGCCGATATCGCTCTTATCGAAATCTGCAATGCGCCTCATGAAAACTTGCTCCCGCTTGATGCGCTGCTTCAAATACGAAGGCAGGAGCACTCGTGAATACAAAAGATGCGGCTCCATGCTGACAATCGCAATGCTTCCGCTTTTATCGTGCTCGCGAATGGTTTCAGCGGCTGTCACGCCCGCGATGCCGCCGCCGATAATCAGATAGTCAACCCCGTTAGAAGAATTCATATCAGCAATTCAAATTTATAAGAGACACAAAAATAGGCTGCTCTTGTAAGCAGCGGAAGCCAGGTACGAATTCTTCTAACGGGATCAACTAAAGAGTCCATGAGATAGGAAAGTTGAAACTAGGAGCTAGAATCAAGAAATAATGTTAGTTTGTGAATTTGAAAGAAGAAATGACTTTACTGGAGTTTTGATTCAAGACGGAATCATCAATTTCAAAAGTTAATCCGTCTTTTACAAAAATAAGTAGATGGTCCCCCGCAAAAGTTATTGACGGATTACAGTCATACGCTGGCAAATTAGCGAAAGTTATTTTCTTACAGTCCTGATTAAGGTTGATTCTATTAAACTCACTGATCTCACCAATGGTCTCGCCTCTATCTTCAGGAAAAGCCTTAATAATCATACTGCCATGCTCTTGGGTATTTGTAGGATCGCTGTCTAGGCTAACGCCCGCGCCATCATCAATTAATTTCCAACTCGCAGGATATTCGAATTGAAACCCATACTTGTCATTCCGATACGTCTTCCAGCCAGCGGTTTGATAAGTTAGTTGAGATGTTGAAACCACGCTTGTTGTCGGGGCAGTTTGCGGGGCGTTCATGGTAGTTTGAGTCTTTAAAGTCATAACCTGCCTGACAAAAAGCGTGCCAATGCCAATGACAAAGAGGACGAGGGCCACGATGACGAACGGGTGAATAGAATCGGGCATTATTTAAATTCTAGCATAAAACGAAAAAGCCCGTGCGGGCTTTTTCGTTTGAGTTAGAACTCGCGGCGGGGTCCGCCGAAGCTTCGGCGCGGTCTATCGCCTCGCACTTCACGGAAGCAGTCGATGCAGTAAACCGGCTTTCCCGGTGTTGGTTCGAACGGAACCGTCGTATCCTTGCCGCACTTGGTGCAGACTGCAGGAAACTTCGGCCGGTCGCCGAACCCACCACGGGGGCGGTCGTTGAAACCGCCGCCGTTTGTCGTATTTTCGTCCACGTTGATACTGGCTCTAAAATTTGTGTTCTTTTGGAGCCGTTGTGGTTATTGTTATCGAACCCACTCTTTGGGAGCCCGTATCAACGACTGTGAGATTAAATCAAATTTAAGCTCCGTCCGTTAATCGTTTTCTCTTATCTGAGCGTTTTTAGAGCATAGCAAATCTCCCCACTTTCTCAACCGGGCGGCCGAAGTAGGCCTAAATATGGCCTACCTATAGGAAAAAACGATGCAGATCGCGGTAGCTGATGACAAGGATTAACGCGAGGAGCAAGACAAAGCCAACGGCATGCGTTGCGCGTTCATAACTGATGCGAACGGGCCTGCCTCGAATTTTTTCGATGGCCAGGAAAAGCAAACGTCCCCCGTCAAGCGCCGGAAAGGGAATGATATTTAAAATGGCGAGATTAATGGAGAGTAAAGCCATGAACTGCAAAAAATACGAGAAACCTAAACGCTCTGCTTGACCCGTCAATACAAAAAGTCCCAAAGGACCGGAGACGCCTTCCGGAATTTCTCCCTGAACCACAGCGCTCCGAAAAAGACCCGCGAAGGCCTCACCCGTAGCCCGCACCGAAAACCAGAGACTCTTAAGCCCCTCCCATGGAGCGAGATACCAAGACGTTTTTACAATGCCGATATCCGCGAGAGCAATGCCTAATGGGCCTTGACCGGCCGGGGGTTCCCGACGGCTCTCAATAAAAATTTCTTTCGGCGGCTCATTACCTGCGGCTGACGGCAGAATCTGAAGCAGCATAGTTTCTCCGCGATGGGCATTCACGAAGGCAATCAATTCGGCGCTCGTCTTCGGCTCAATTGATTCGTTTCCGGAGCTAATCCGGAGGACGACGCTGCCAAAGGCAAGTTTGGCCTCCTCGGCAGGACTCCCCGGCGCAACACCAATGATTGTCACTTTGCTATTTGGAATACCCGACTCACCATCGGCCACCGCCGGGATGCCAATAATATGTCCGGCCGAGAATAAAACCCAGGCCAGCACCACATTCATAAAAACACCGGACACAATAATTATCACGCGGCGCCAGACCGGATGCGAAGCGAAACTCTGACGATCCCCCTCACCCTCTCCTTGCTCTCCGAAAATACGGACAAATCCTCCGAGCGGGAAAAGGTTGATCGAATAGAGCGTCTCGCCGAACTTTTTGCCGAATACCCGCGGCGGGAACCCAAAGCCGAACTCGTCCACCCGAATGCCAAATTTGCGCGCCGCAAAAAAGTGCCCCCATTCGTGAACCAACACCAAAACTCCCAAAACAACGATAAAGATAACAAGTGCCATAACTTATTAAACCACTGTAATTTCTTCAACTGCCATAACCGCTATTTGTTACAATAGGACGTCCTATTGTAACACTCTATAGTTTCTGCAACGCCAATCTCCAGCGACGCATACTCGAGGGAGACCCCTTTACTGGCAATGTAATCGCATCTAATACATTATTTACCGCCGCGAGCCACCGCTGTCCTTTAGACTCTTTGAAGAATAGCTCAAAAATATTTTTATAACCAGCTCCCGATCGCAATAAGTCCCGCTGGAGAATATGAACTGTAGTTTTGCTCATCTTCAGTATCTTACACACGGATCCATAACTATATCCCCTTTGTAACAATACTGCAGCTATAAGACGCTTCGAGAGCATGAGTTTTTCATTTGGTGTAAGTAAATCATCCAGAAAGCTCGCTAAAAGCGCGCCATCATTAATTTTCACGAGTGTGCGAACTAATGCATGCGCAATTTCTTTGCGAATCGCGGGCGAAAGCTGGTTTTGGGAAACCTTGGGCATAGCGCTATACTATCATATTTATAACTGTTACAATAGGACGTCCTATTGTAACAGTGTTATTGAGGTATGAGATAAAGCAAATATTCAACGTTGCCCTTGGCACCTTGGATAGAAGATCTAACGGCGTGCAATATCTCCCAATGATGCTCACCCGCCCACTCACGAAATATGTCAAGCGCTTCCTGTCTATCTATTTCGTGTTCTACGATACCGTGGTGCAGTTTGGATAAGTCCACCTCATACTGCGGCTTGAAAAGTGCCACAACTTCAGCGCCGGGAGCAAGAAACTTATTGAGAACTGGTAACACCAGTCGCAAAGACGTAAGCGAAACGTCAATCGAGCCAAATTCGATTGGTTCCGGCAGTGACTCGAGATACAAAATATTTGTCCGCTCCATTACGACGACCCGCGGATCTTCGCGGAGCCGCAAAGCCAGCTTCCCCCGCCCGGTATCAATGGCATAAACTTTCTTGGCGCCCCTCTGCAACAAGACATCGGTAAATCCGCCGGTGGCGGCGCCGATATCGACGCAAACTTTTCCTTCAACCGAAACTGAAAACGCCTCTAAAGCCGCTTCCAGCTTTAACCCCCCGCGACCGACATATTTAAATCGCTCTCGCACCCGAGTAGGTATGTCGGGATCAAACATCTGCGCTGGCGAAATGGCCTTTTGGCCCCCCACAAATACGCGCCCTTCGGTCACCCAGATAAACGCCTCATTTTTGTCTTTTACTATCCCCCGCTCGATCAAAATTTCATCCAGCCGCTTTTTTCTCATACTCAAGAACTCAGGATCCAGAAATAAGGATTCAGCTCATTCTTTGACTTTTGATCCAGCCATGCAGCAATCGTCCGACCTCATCCGCTTCTGCCTCCAGTTTCTGGTACTGAATGTGGCTTAGGTACTCTAAATCCTTTGCGACCAATAGCTGATACTTAACTTCTTCTAGCGAAGCGGCAGCCATATTATAAAATCGCCCACTTTCCTTGGGATAGTTTCTCTTAAAACCTTCTGCAATGTTAGAACCGACTGGCAGTACCGCGCGACGCAATTGCGCAGTTAGACTGTATAACTCTTCTTTTGGAAACAACTTTGTTGCCGAATAAACGCCCAACAATAATTGATGGGATCTCTGCCAAACTATTAAATCGCGGAAATTCTTCATCGGCTGAATCCTGACTCCTGTTTTCTGAATCCTACACCGTCATGATTTCTTTCTCTTTATTTACACCGAGTTCTTCTATTTTCTTATTTGTCTCGTCAACCAATTTTTGAATCTGATCCTTGCCGCGGAAGTGGTCGTCTTTGGAAACCGTCTTGTCTTTTTCGGCTCGGTCCAACTCCTTCATCGCCTCTTCGCGGATTCTGCGGACTGAAATTCTGCCTTCCTCAACTTTTTGGCTCAAAAGTTTGATTAGGTCGCGGCGGCGCTCTTCGTTTAAAGCGGGAATTGTGAGCCGAATACCCGTTGAATCGGCGATCGGATTCATGCCAAGATTTGATTGCTGAATGGCTTTTTGGATCGGCTCCATCGCGTTCTTATCCCACGGCGTAATCAAAATCTGGCGCGGTTCGGGGATGCTGATGGCTGATAGCGCCTTTAACGGCTGCTTGTCGCCGTAATATTCCACCTCGAGATCTTCCACCAAGGCGGGCGTTGCGCGTCCGGTACGAAGCCCCGCAACCTCGCGCTTTAAGTGTTCAAGCGATTCATTCAGTTTTGTTCTTATTTCTAGAATAGCTTGTTGATTCATACAGATTCTTCGTTGTTATAAGCCTCGACTTTAAAAATACCTAGGATTAAATTCGGACTATCGCCCGACGACAGCATACACAATGCTGGTATCTTCAGGATCCACATAGATCATCCGAATCTGGTCCGAGGTTGGAGAATTAAGAATCCCCCAGTGTTCACCGAAATCGTCGGATCTATATATTTGCGCTCCGACAGCGGCGAAGATCTGGCGGGAGTTTTTCGGATTCACGGTGACGGCATTGGCTCCTGAACTCTGCGGCGGGACAATAAGGTTCGCCGAGCTCCAGGTCGTACCGCCATTCTGCGACCGCAGTAAACCGTAGGGCGATGCGGTATAAAGAGTCGACGGGTTCATTATATCCAGGGCCACGCCCGCGATACGGTCGGCCTTAGGGAATTGCCTAAACCCCTCTGTCAAGCGCGTCCATGAGACACCGCGATCATACGTGCGAAACATTTCCCCATGCGAAGTGACGACGAAATAATTCGCGCCGTCGGAGGGATTCGACACGAGACGCACTAAGCCGTCGGGAAACCACCTCTGGACTTTCCAGGATTTCCCTCCGTCGCTTGACTCAAAAAATCC
>JACOZA010000020.1 GCA_016181565.1 Candidatus Sungiibacteriota bacterium | reverse complement strand
GCTCATGCCGTATCAAGGGAAAGTAACATGGGCTTCGGACGCGAAGATTGGCTATGTGCCGCAGCGGTTCCATGTCGCCAAGACCGTCCCCCTCACGGTGCGCGAGTTTTTCCTTTTGCACGAGCCGTCTTTTCTTTTTGCGGGCAAATTATTTGACCGGAAAATTCGGAGGGCGCTGGCCATGGTAAAAGTCGATCCGCATAACCTGACGGAGCGGCTCGGCAATCTCTCCGGCGGCGAGCTGCAGCGGGTGCTTATCGCTTGGGCGCTTTACGATCGGCCGAACATCCTCCTTTTTGATGAACCAACGGCGGGGATTGATGTGTCCGGCGAGGAAACGATTTACAATCTCCTGCACTCCTTGCAGGATCAATTGGGGATCACGATTATTCTAGTTTCGCATGAGTTGAATGTTGTCTATCGTTATGCAACTTTTGTGCTTTGTTTGAATAAGAAACTGCTTTGCTTCGGCGAGCCGCATACGGTACTGACCGCGGAGCAGCTGAAGGAACTCTACGGCCAGCCGACGCATTACCATCACCTTCACGAAACAGCGGAAAATGTTTCAGCCGCAGGGAACTCGCATTAAAAGATATGGCCGCGGGCTTTTGTGATGGAACCCCTTTATCGGCGCCTTTCTTTTTCTTTTTGCGGCCGCGCTCTTAATCCTCGGCATCGAGCGCCGGACTGACTTGCCTGTGGACGCGATTGTCGGAGTCTTATTTACCGCAAGCCTCGCCGCCGGAATACTTCTGACACCCGAACCGGAGCTTTTGGAGGCGCTCTTCGGCGACTTCACGAAAATTACACCGCTCGGCGCGGGACTCACGGTGACGGCTTCACTGGCGGTGGTGATTGTCATGGCAAAGATCATGCGGCCGGTAACGTTTTCGATCATTGCGCCGGATCTGGGGCATGTATCGCAGCTCAAGACAAAGACAGCTTCACTCTTGTTTCTGGCGATGCTCGCGCTGGTGGTCGCGCTGGGGGTGAAGTTCGTGGGGACGCTTTTAATGGGGACGCTCACGATTATTCCCGCCGCTTCGGCTAAGAACGTTGCGCGCACGCTCCTCGGGTTTTGTCTTGCGAGCGTTCTCTTTGCGGCACTCGCCGTATTAGTTGGTATGGGCGCTGCCTACTATTTCGGGATTCTTGCGGGACCGGCGATTATTCTTAGCGGAGTTTTAATATTTCTTCTGACGCTGGTTTCGAGGCCTTTCGTGTAATATAAAAGCTCCCCGGCCATGCCGGGGCGCTTTTATATTATGGGAGTTTTTATTTCACCGCTGCTAGGATTTTTTGGAATGTCCTCGGATGCTCTTCAGCAATGGCAGCGAGCATCTTGCGGTTTAAACTAATATTTTTTCTCGCCAGAGCCCCAATGAACTTACTGTACGAAATTCCTTCTTGGGATAGTGCGCCGTTTATTTTTGCGTTCCAGAGGGCGCGAAACTCGCCCTTCTTTTTCTTCCGGTGCTGGAAGGCATAGGTCCAGGCGTGCAGCAAGGCTTCGCGCGCTTGGCGCTCTTTGGATTTTCGGCCCCAGCGGTAGCCCTTGGCATACTTGAGGATTTTGCGCCGCTTTTTGATGGCGTGAACTCCGCCTTTGACTCGTGTCATAAGTTAGGTGATAGGGTAGAGGTAACTAGGTAATAGAAATTCGAATATTAGCGGTTAGGTAGAGAGGCCAAAACTTTGCGCGCCCGGACACCCTCGACGGGTCGAAAGGCTTGCCCGCGGAGTTGGGTAGTCCGGCGTTCTTTGGCGTTAAAATGATTCTTGCGCGCCGCTCGCCGGAGCTGCTTGCCGGTTGAGGTAATCTTAATGCGCTTGGTGACTGATTTACGAGTTTTTAACATGGTGTTGTTATCGGCGAATAGCGAATCTATTCAAATATACCAATTCGTTTATTCGTTCCGGATTCGTTATTCGTTGATACAGCCCCGGCTAGGATTTCCGGATGATCCCGCTGATGCCTCGCGGCATCTTTCTCGGGTTCGCATCGAGTGTAACGGTAATCGGAATTAATTTCAAGAACTCATAGAATTTCTGCAGCGCCAGATCCTGGTGCGCTTTTTCACGGCCGCGGAGGACCAGCGTCAGGTTAATCATGTCGCCGCGCTCGAGGAACTTTTTCGCCTGGAGCGCCCGTACTTCAAGGTCGTGTTTCCCGGTTTTGAATCCGATGCGAATGCCCTTAACCTCGCCGCCGGATCTTTTGGGGCGGTGCTCGCGCTCGCTCCGCTCCTCCTGATACTTGAACTTCCCAAACTCCATGATCTTGGCCACGGGAGGATTGGCGGTGGGAGCAATTTCTATCAGATCAAGGCCCTGACGCCGGGCTTCGGCGAGGGCATCCTCCAGCTTCATCACGCCTAAATTTTTTCCATCGTCAGTGATGACACGGAGTTCAGATGCGCGGATGTATTGGTTGGTGCGGTAGCGTTTTTGGATAGGGTGTTGACTTTAGTGTTTACTGTGGTGGGATATTCTAAACTTTGCGCGAAATCATTTTGAGGGAAACTAGCCCGCCTCCGCTTCCCGCCTGCGGCCGAGTCTTCGGCGGGCAGGCGCTCCGGCGGAACGCTCGGGCCCGGCGGAATTCCCCTCACACCCCGTTCCCCGTCCGTAGCTTTAGCGAAGGAGGGCCTCCGCCGCGCCCTCGCTTGGACGGTCAATTTTTTCGGCGGATACTAATATCCTATCACAAGTGGCAGGACAAAAGAAATCAAAACAAGGGTTATTATGATAATGAAAACAGCTCTTTTTATTTTACTTTGTTTGTCTGGGGGTCATGTTCTTGAAACCATGATTTTATTTTATCCCAAAATAACAATCTAAATCCAAAAAGTTCCAGACCAACAAAAATCAGCCACGAGCCCGGCGTGAACGGCGTAACCAGAGCCAAAAGACCAATAACGATTAAGAGAATGCCGATTATTTTTTGATCGTGATTTTTACATTCATGTTGCTATTTTCCTCCGATAAAAGAATTTCCTTATTTCCTCGACAAGAACAATAGAAGCGGCAATCGGGATAATAATAAGCCATTCCGAAAACTCAAGCGGCACGGTGCGCAAAAATTTCTGCATAAGCGGCACGGTGCGCAAAAATTTCTGCATGAGCGGATTATAAACTACCAAAAGCTGCAAGGAGACAATGGTAAGTGTTGCCCCCACCAAAAATTTATTGGAAAAAGGATTCATTTGGAAAATGGATTTTGATTCATGCCTGCAATTCCAGGCGTTGAACCATTGAAATACTGCGAGGGTGGTGAGCGAAATTGTCCAAGCTTTAGCAATATCATTTTCAAAATATCCTTTGAAAAGAAAAAGTGTCCCGATCATCATGGGAATAGCCATGATAAACATTCTCTGCGCCATAAGTTTGTCAACAAGATATTTTTTAGGCCGCTCGAAGTTGCCGCGCAATAACCCTTCTTCTTTCGGCTCCATGGCCAGCGCCACATCAAGGAAACCATCGGTAACAAAGTTCAGCCAAATAATCTGCGCCGGCAAAAGTGGCAAAGGATACCCCAAAAGAAGCGCGCCAGTGATGGTCATGGCCTCTCCCCAGCTTGTAGAAAAGAGGTAGAGAATCACCTTCTTAATCGTTTTGTAAATGCTTCTGCCTTCTTCCACGGCGGACACAATGCTCCCAAAATTGTCATCCAGAAGCACAATATCCGAGGCCTCTTTTGCCACCTCTGTGCCGATCTTCCCCATTGCCACGCCAAGGTCGGCGGCAACAAGCGATGGCGCGTCATTGACGCCGTCTCCAGTCATGGCCACTATTTCACCGCGCGCCTTATACGCCTTGATAATT
>JACOZA010000019.1 GCA_016181565.1 Candidatus Sungiibacteriota bacterium | reverse complement strand
ATTGGCGGCGACACCATCAATGAATTCGTAGGCACTGGTCTTGCCATGTCAGGCAACTCCTTGACTGCCTCTCTGGGCACCACTATTGATACCGGAGAGATTACTGACGGCACCATTACTGGAGATGACATTAACTCCAATATTGCCGGCAATGGCCTCGTCTTAACGGCCGCCTCTCCTGATACCCTGGATGTGGGGGCCGGCTACGGCTTAGTGGCAGGGGCTGACAATATCGGGGTCGCTTCTTCCTCTGCCTTCACCTGGACCGGAGCTCACAGCTTCGGCGCCTCAACCACCTTATCCAATCTGGCCAACAACCAGCTCCTCTATATTGATCCTGCCAAGAACATTGCCGGCTTTGCTTCTTCTACTGCGGGCAAGGTCCTCATGGCCACCGGCACCGCTCCTTACTTTTCCTGGGAGACAGATGCCACGGGCATCACCTCCTTAGGGGGACTGACCGGCACCACCCAGACCTTTGCCACCTCCACTGAGACCAACTTAGGACTCTCTATTAGCTCTGCCGGCTCCACTCACACCTTCACTCCCATCTGGATCGGCACCTTGGGAATTGGCAGGGGAGGCACTGGCACTTCCACCACTCCCACTAATGGTCAGTTATTGATTGGCAATAGCACTGGCTATTCACTTGGCACCTTAACCACGGACACCGGCATCTCTGTGGCCAACGCCACCGGCACCATTACTCTTACTAATACCGGGGTTCAGTCAGCCGTAGCGGGAACAGGCATCAGTGTTTCGGCCGCCACCGGCACCGTCACCTTCACCAACACCGGCGTTCAGACATTGACTGGCACCGCTAACCAGATCACCGTCTCTTCTGCCACCGGCACCATCACTCTTTCCACTCCTCAGAGTATTGGCACTGGATCAAGTCCTACCTTTGCCGGAGCCACACTCTCTGCCTCAACCACCTTATCCAATCTGGCCAACAACCAGCTCCTCTATATTGATCCTGCCAAAAACATTGCCGGCTTTGCCTCCTCCACTGCAGGCAAGGTCCTCATGGCCACGGGCACCGCTCCTTACTTTTCTTGGGAAACGGCTGCTGGTGGTAGCGGCATCTCCACCGTTGAAGCAAATAATGTTGACGTCGTAACAAGCGCCGTCTCACTCGATTTCTTGGGTGCTGACTTCGATGTCGCTTTAGATACAGGCGAAGGTTCTAATGAGGCCGATGTTGCTATTGACTACACTAATTCAGGCATTACGAGGAAGAACCAGAACGAAGCCATTACGGGCGATTGGTCCTTCAGTTTTGCCGCAACCGAGGCCTTGGATATTGCCTCTGATCTTGCAACAGCCGGCACATTAAATGTCGCTTCCATAACAGGCACTCCTTCTGCTACAAACGGCACCATTCGCGGCTTGGCTGTAATAAATGCTTCCTCTGTCAATGCCAATGGTATTGATACCGGGATTTTGGTTGATAATGCCGATGATAGCGTAGCTATCGGCACAGGAATATCCATAACTTCATCAGGTGGTGGAGCAATAACAACAGCTATTGATCTCTCTGCTACAGCTATTGGCACAGGAATTTCCCTGGGGGCAAATGATATTACAGGCACCACAGCCGTAATTGACTTTACAAACTTTGATGTTTCAACTGCCGGAAATATTACGGTCGCTGCCGCAGAAGGGCTTGATACCAACGCGGCCGGAGCGCTGGAACTCGGTAAGTTAAATGCCACTTCAATTGATTTTTGTAATTCAACCGCCTGTGACACTGTCAATATCGCTAATTTAGCTACAACTGATGCCGATACTATCAATATTGGTGACAACTTGGATTCTCTAGTTATTGATACTGCCAATTTTGATGTTACTTCAGCCGGAGCAGTTACTCTAACTGGTAATTTGGCTCTTTCCGGAGACGCTTCTGAAGGAGTTTCTGGTGGCGGTTTGGTAGATTGTGATCTTTCAACTCAAACACTCCAGTGGGATTCAACCACCAACAAATTCTCTTGCGGAACAGATGATACGGGCGGCGGCGGATCGTTTCCTAACGGTACTTTGGCAAATGACTTAGAGTCCCTAAGCTCATCGGTATATACCACCATTTTTACCATTCCACTGACAATAAACGAGACAAATGTTATTGTTGCGGTTCTTGCCCAAAACACGAGCAGCGCACTAGTGGGAATCCAAACCAGAGGAAGAGTTACTCAAAGCGCGCATACTGGATATTGTAAGTTTAGAAGACTGTCAAGCGCAACAGCGGATGCGAACCTTGATAACATCGCAGTTAGTACGAACCCGGCAGACACAGCCCAAACAGCAGAGTTCGTTACAACCGTAGCTTCTACAGAAGTAATTTGTACTGTTACGGTGAATGGAACCGCAGGAGATTTTACGAAGGTGGCGGGATCGGATCTTGCGGAAATTTATTACACCAAAGATTTAAGCATTAGCCCCGGAGATGTTGTAAGTATTGATGGCACAATTGCCGCTGGGGTTAAGAAATCAGCTAAGGCGTATGATCCAGAAACGTTTGGCATCATTTCAACACGACCTGGATTGCTTCTTGGAGATACAAAAACAAACACCGAAGATTTTCCGGTCGTGATTGCGCTTGCAGGTCGGGTGTCGGTTAAAGCCTCAACAGAAAACGGCGCCATACAAGCGGGAGACCTGCTCACCTCTTCTCCTCTGCCCGGGGTGGCAATGAAAGCCACCAAAGCCGGTCCGATTATCGGACAGGCGCTCACGTCATTTGATGGGGAAGGCGTCGGAACAGTAATCGCTTTTGTTAAAAACAATTATTCGCACGGGGCAAATCTCGCTTCTCTTCTTCCCGGTCTATCCCAAGAAAGTGCCGGAAACTCCGAGACACTTAATTTCGGCAAAACATTGCTTACTCAATTTATTTCTCAAAAAGAACAACTGGCAACATCGGTTGATCTTTCAGAAATATTCACAGATAGGGTTGGAGCGGCGCTGGAGATAATCACGCCTAAAGTTACCACCCAAACACTGACTGCTGACTATATTGAATCTAACGGAGAGAACCTGACAATCAGCTTAGCGGAGAATGGGAGATTCATTATCACGTCCATCAATCCAACTTCAACTCTAGAAGCAGTTTCTTCAACCCCCGCAGTAATAAGCTTTGATGCTTTGGGCAATGCTTTCTTCGCCGGAGATATTCAAGCAGGATCAATTACGGCAAACAAAATAACTGGTTTAGAGTTCATTACCAGTAAAATCTCGCTTCTTACCGACAAAGTAGAGGGTCTAGCCACGGCTCAATCGTCGACTCTATCTACCAACGAATTGGAAGTTAACGGCAGCGCCTCTATTTTAGGCAGTCTTAAGGCGCTAAAAATTATTACCGATGAGATAGAAAATCCAGCCCTCCTTACTCTAAAAGAAACCGTAGCCGGACTTACATCAAGCACTGAAGGGATTAAAACCGAACTTGCTTCTTCAACGGAAAGTATAAGTAAACTGGATCTAGATCTAACTGATTTGAAATCCAGGATAGATACTCTAGAGACTAACCTCGCTAATGTTCTTGGTAAAAACGAGGGTCTTGCTCTAGACGGAGTAAGTATTCTTGACGGCGCCTTAAAGATAAATAAAATTAGTGATTCAGAGACCGAACTCTCATTTATAAGTGATACTGTCTTCTTTGGCCGACCGTACTTTAGCACCGATACGGCCGGATTTGCGGTGATTAGGCAGGGTGAGGATAGGGTGGAGGTCACCTTCGAAAGAGATTATCTTGAGCCGCCAATCGTTAATATAACTATGGAGTTTGGCGGTTCCTTCGACTCATTGAATAATCTTCAATACGGACTAACCGAAAAGACTGCGAGCGGCTTTACGATTGTCTTGTCAAGACCGGCGCCCAGCGACATGAAATTCAACTGGATCGCCTTGGCGGTTAAGGGCGCCAGAACATTTACTACTATAGTCCCAGAAGTGGGTCCGCCGATTCCTCCACCGACTCCACCCTCAACTACTGAATCTACCCCAACAGAACCCGCGCCTGGCTCTGAGTCCGTCGAAGGACCTGCTCCAGAACCTAGCCCTGAACCAGCCGCAGAATCGACCCCAGTTCCAGAACCTGCTCCAGCTCCGACGGCACCGTCGGAACCAGCCGAAAATCCGGAAAATCCGGAACCTTCATCAGAAGAAGTTGCCCCCGCTCTTTAGCTCCTCTTTCTACTACCTAACCAATTGTGCTATATTTAGATGTATCAATGTGGTTACAAGGTCGAGTAACCACAGTGTAAACTAACCAAAAAAGTAAAAATCTATGTTTGCCAAACGATCTAAGTTTTTACTGGCTGGCGTCGCTATAGTGGTTGTCGTTTCGGCTATCTTGGTAAGCAAAATGATGGAGCCGATCTTTGCCGCTCCGAAGGGCATTACCACGATGAAACTGTTCCAAGATGTT
>JACOZA010000067.1 GCA_016181565.1 Candidatus Sungiibacteriota bacterium | reverse complement strand
GATACGTCCAGCAAACCGCCTTCGCCTCTGGTGTTCCGGTGGATATCAACGGATTTCACCCCTACACCCACCGTTCCGTTTGCCTCTACGTACCTCTAGTTTTGCCGTTTCGGACGCGGCCTCACCGTTGGGCAGTGAGATTTAACGCCCGACTAACAAAACCGCCTGGAGACCCTTTACGCCCAATAAATCCGGACAACGCTTGACGCCTTCGTATTACCGCGGCTGCTGGCACGAAGTTTGCAGCGTCTTATTCCACTGGTACGCTCAATCCAGTCCTTTTTAAGTTCTTGACATTTTATTGGCATTATCCTACTTTTTCCAGCAAGGAGGTGAATGCCATGGGCAAGTTCGCGGTTGGCGACAGCGTGTGCTGGACACGTAGTTGGAGGCACTTTTTCACAATTCGAAAGCTACGGGAGGAGTACGGCGAGGGGCCGTTCCGTGTGTCTAGGGTGTATGGTGTGCCAATGGGGCGGCAGCCGCTCCCTGGTGAAGGACCAACTATCATCCTTGCTAAGGAAGATGGTTCCGTCCTTCAAAAGGCAGGGTATAGTCCCGGCGCACACTTTTCCGAGTCACTGCTCCGGAAACTCTCGGGGTAGTGATCACTACGAGGGGCATCTTTCATTCGAGGGGCCAAGCTTGACCCCTTATTTTATTTTCAAGAACCCAAAAAGGACTGGACTTGTTCCCAGTGAAAAGCAGTTTACAACCCGAAGGCCTTCTTCCTGCACGCGGCGTCGCTCCATCAGGCTTTCGCCCATTGTGGAATATTCTCGACTGCAGCCACCCGTAGGTGTATGGACCGTCACATTAATCCACAATCACTTGTGGTGTAGACTATGTCTTCATCCCGACGCAGTTATCGGGAGCTAGCGTATTATAGTTCCTGCAAGCAGAAACTATCCAACCCTTCGGTAAACTTGGGGTTGAGTCGTTACGGGGTTAACGATTTCATAACTCTTTTTGCCACCTGCGCCTGAATTGATGCCTCGCAATTCACGGGCCATCGCAAACAACTTCTCAAAATCTTTGTCAGACAATGAGCTTCTGCTGTTTACAATATTCCGGTCGAAGATATCAATCATCGCGAGCATAATTCTTGCTTGTCGCTGCTTCAGCACAAGGTGCGGAAGCAGACGTTCTAACGTTTTTCGTACGTCGGCTCGCCTTTGAATCACCAATTCAGAGAGATTATGAGTGCGAATATATCTTACGGTGCCTATATCGCCAAGCGCCTTACTGAAGCAATATAAGCATGTTCTTATGACGAATATGTTGGGTGAAATTAATTTTAAGCCTGACTCGGCATGGAAATCGATGCCTGTCGGCTCGTTTTTCTATACCAGTCACAATAGAGCCATCGCCATCCAAAAAACCGGCAACATATTGATCCGATATATTCTTAGCGTTAACTTCCCACGGCGTTGTCTCCATAGTGGGTAGTATAATACATCCCAATAAATCTTGGGCAGGCATTTATACACACCGGAGATTTCACCGTTATAAGCTAGATTTTTCTCAAGGATCACTCCTCGAGGAGACTACTGGTTAATCTCAGTTCCATCGTTGGGGGTCGCGCTCTCACGCCCCCTACCCGTCATTGCCTTGGTGAGCCGTTACCTCACCAACTAGCTGATAGGACCTAGGCCGCTCATAGAGCGCCTTGCGGCTTTACTGGTAACCGATTGTTGGCCGCAAGGCGCTCTAAATTCAAAACTCAAAATGCAAAGTTCAAAATTTTGGAAGCTCCGACGCAACGTCGGAGCAACTTTAATTTTGACTTTTGATTTTTGATTTTTGACTTAGGCCTTCCGGCGAATAATCGGCTACCAGACTATTTGGAATTAGCCCACCTTTCGATGGGTTATGCCAAACTCTACGGTACGTTCCAAGGTATTACTGAACTCGTTCGCCACTAACCAGCGCTCCGCGCTGGAATAACCAAATTCCAAGATACAATCACCAAACCGCTTGGTTATTGTTTCTTGGTTATTGATTATTCCGGTGCGAAGCACCGGCTCGTTCGACTTGCATGCCCTATCCACGCCGCCAGCGTTCGTCCTGGACCAGGATCAAATCCTCATTGGATATTTACCCTCCGAAGCTTTACGCGAAGGAGGGTCCAAAATTACCCGGTATAATTCGAGGTAGCCCGCCTCCGCTAAAGCTTCGGCGGGCGCTCAAATTTGCAGCTGCTCGCTGCACTCGCAGGCAAATTTGGCGAGAACAAGAGGAAGAAAGATCCAAACTCGCTGGTTTGGAGTTAAGAAGTGGCGCGATGGCAACGGCGTATTGCCCGTGCCGTTTCGCTTTGCCCCGGTCAGCGACCGTGGCTCGGCACAGGACGCTCCCCATCCTGGCCATCGCGCCACTGGCGCGGCGGAGTGTGGTCAAGCGAGGGTGCCGTGTTGGTCCCCTGAAACGGCCGTTTTTCGGAAACCTCAGGCTACCGATACCACACTTACCTCACAGTAACGGGTCAGCTTATCTTGGCCTTCGATTCACTGTATCCGCTACCATGAGATCCTGTGCCCGGGAAACCATGATTACAAAGCAAGC
>JACOZA010000009.1 GCA_016181565.1 Candidatus Sungiibacteriota bacterium | reverse complement strand
GAGGGGGATGGAGGTTGGAAATTGGCATCTTGGGAAATGCCACGCTCTTTAGGGAGGGGAGCAATGGGGTTCACTCGGAGGTCCTTGGGGAGCTCCGTCGGAGCGACGGCGAGCGGACCTTTCGGCGCTGGCCGCGGTTCAGGCGCAGTGTCTTTCAAACCGCTTAGCGCTTCCCAGTAAGTGGTCCCGCTGGGGCTGATGCGCTTTACGACCGGCTCTCCATGGAAATTTTTTTCGACCTTCGTGAATTCAGCGGTAGAAAGTGAGGCCGGCGGCGTGGCATGGGTCTGTTGCGGTGGAGCCGCGGAAGCTGCAGCCGGGCGTGGTGGAATCGGAGGAGTTCCGGTAGTTACTTGTAGTGGGTTGATTCCGGCTTTATCGGCGGGGATGGCGAGCGGCTTTTCCGCTATCAATGCGTCGGTGGTCGGCACGCCGTGCAATTGCTTCAGGTTCTCCCGTATTTCAAAGAAGATGGAGTGGTTTACGTCCTGCGCGACCTCATAGGCTTTTTCGTGACTCAAGCCGAGCGCTTTTTGCAGGTTCTCAACAAACCGGCTCGCGCGTTTTTCGCCAAGAAGCACCCAGCCGATTTCCTCCGACAACAACCCCATTTTGTCTATTGCAAGGCCGTGTTTCGCTCCGATTTCGAAGATGCGGTCCGAAGTCAGCGAGCTAAACATCGCCCGTTGGACGTCTTTGGGAAGTTTGTTGTACTTTTCGAAGAATCTTTCCGAAGCAAGAGTCATAATCTAAGTCTTTTACGGATTAGGTGAAGGACTGTTGCCAGTGGGAGGATTGCCCTGCGGGGTGTCGTTGGTGGATTGGGAACCCGGGCGTCCAGGACCCGTGCCTCTCGGTGTTGTCCCTAGCGTAGAAGACGGAGTTATTATTGTGGGGGAAGGCGTTGACTGCGGATTATTGTCATCTCCTGCGCGTTGTCTCCCACCCCTTTGCGCGCGCGCTATCGCTTTTTGTTTTGCTGTGGGGGCAAGACTGTCAAAGAGCGAACTTGTAATAATGAATTTTCGCATTGCAGGATCGTTAATAATCTCGTTGAATTCGGCCTCCGCTTGCTTACCAGTGGATTTCGCTAGTTCTTCCAGCTGCGCCGTATATTTGTCGATGAAGGTCTGTCCGAATTTGTCCATGGCGGCCTCTATCTGATCTTTCGACCAGCTTCTCCCCATCTCTCTTACCGCCTCATCATTCTCAAAGATCTTCTCACTCAACCTCTCCTCGATATTCTTCTTAGTTATCGAACCGATAATTCTAATTTTTTGTCGTTGAATTCTCTCAACCTCTAGCTGGGATTGATCATAAGCGCTTTGTGCTGCGGGGTCGCCCGGACGAGCGTTCTTAGTTAAGAATGCGACAGCCAAAGCAGTTTTGGCAGTCTGCTCCTCCTTCTCGTGATGCCCGATGGCAACCTCCGGATGCGCGTTTTCAATCGCGCGCGCCATTTTTACGCCCTTGTCGCCTCTGGCTAATGCATCCGTGTAGGCCTTGGCTTTCTGCTCGTCGGAGAAGTCTTTTAGTTTCCCTTCCTCCGAGGCAATCTTCAAAATCGTATTTTGTGTTTCCGTCGAGACGGCGCGATTGTACTCGCTCGCAAGCGCTCTTGAGTCGAGCTTCTTGTAGTAATCTTCGCGTTCTTTGACGGCGCCGCCGCCGGCGCGGGCTAGCGCTTCCGCTGCGCGGGCGGCCGGTCTGGCTAACGCAGTTCTGAATGGCAGGGTAGCAATGCGTCCGAAGCGGCCCAGGCCAGCGCCGCCCGCAATTTTCGACAGTGCGGTGGCGGTCTCTTCGGCGGCACCGGCGCCGGCGCGGAGTGTGCGAGTTTTTGCCCAGTTTTTGATGTTGCCGGAGTATTTCTTCCCGAGCCCGATGGCGGTGCTGGCGCCGTATACTCCCATTTTGTTAGAGATGATCAATGACGCGATTAAGGCCACAATCCCTACCGCGTAGGAGAAGAGAGCTCCACCGAACCCCGCTAGAGTTGTTTGTATTTGAGTGAGAAGCAGAATCGCAAACATGAGACAGAACATGAAGGCTGGAAAAAAGAAAGAGTAGCTGAACAATTTTGTCCACCATCCGCTCCATTGATTCAGCTTATTCGGCAATAGATAACTAAGAAACGCCAAGGGAGCAAGGATTAATAAAAATGTTAGGACCACATACCGGCTGATAAGCATTACCGCTCCGGCAAGGAATACGAAAGCAGCAATCGGATACACAAAAAGTTTTGCAACAATGGATGCCGCGATTCGCCAGTAGAGATCTCTATCGCCGCTGGCGACGGCCCTTACTTCGTTTTTCCAGTTTCCGCAGATAACGAGTTGGGCGTTTGAATATCCGGCTTTATCCACGTCATCGCCGCATTTACTCGCGTCGATCTCGATGGTGCTCCCAGGCGTACATCCTCCCCACTTCTCGCATACGCCGGGGATTGTTGCGGAGATCTCGATTTTCGCGGTCTTTATTGCAGCATCAACTCCCGATCCTTCCTGCCGAGCCAACCGTCCTTGTATTTGCGCCACCGCCTCTCGGAAGTTAACAATATTCTCAAGCGCGTTAGTTAAGGTCTTTCCCGGAGGGACAATGCGGTTATAAAAAACAAGCGCTAGACTATTGCTTTGATTGATAACA
>JACOZA010000073.1 GCA_016181565.1 Candidatus Sungiibacteriota bacterium | reverse complement strand
GTGATCGGTCAAGGCCATCGCGTCCATGCCCAGTTCCTTGGCGCGCAGAACCAGCTGGTCGATTTTAGTTAGGCCGTCAAGCAGGGAATAATGCGAATGGACATGGAGATGAGTGAATCTTGGTTTCATGGCATAGGGACGCCTGCCCCGTGACGATCCGCCAGTTGGCGGAGAGTTTTTACGGGGTGGAGATGAGTAAAGCGCATATAGCTCAATCGCTTTTTGAAAAATGTCTGAAATCCCCAGCGAGAATTTCAGACTCGCCACTCTCGGAGTTTTCATCCCTCTCCGCCAGCTGGCGGAGAGGGATGAACCATGCAAACTCCTCGAGTGAGCGTTTTCAGAAAAGCGATTTTCGCTGGGGGGTTCTTATTGTAGTCCTTGCGGACTTTTATCTTATTATTATGGAGGCGTAATGGGAATGGTAGTGGACAACAAAAGAATCTATAGTGTAACCATGGCAAAACCTTGGATTGGAGGAATTGATGAGGCGGGAAGAGGCCCATTGGCGGGGCCGGTGGCGCTAGCCATGGTGGTGGCGCCCAAAGGATTTCGTTTTCGTCATTCGGAACTTGGAAAAATCCGAGACTCAAAGAAACTAACACCGCGAGCTCGGGAATTATGGTTCCGGTATCTCACGACGCACCCCAGACTCTCCTGGGCGCGTACCTACGTGCACCCTCGGGTGATTGACAGGATTAATATCGCCAAAGCCGCTCATCGCGGCGCCCGGCGCCTGGCAGAGCGGGCGTCACCCAAACCGCATTTTGTATATCTGGACGGATCGCTCGCGTTGCCGTCCAGCGTTCCGCACAAGGTCGTGATTCACGGCGATGATCGAATACCCGTCATTGCGGCGGCTTCGATTATCGCCAAAGTTTCCCGCGATCGGTATATGAAACGAAAAGCCAAAAAGTTTCCTCGATATAAATTCGAAGTGCACAAGGGTTATGGGACGCGCTTGCATATTAAACTATTGCGCCGGTACGGTCCCTCCGTTCTGCATCGCGGATCCTTCGTTGATTCACTCATATAACTTCTACCATTCTCTAATTCGCACGAATTAGAGAATGGCAGAAGGCGGCATTTAAATTTAGGTTGCGGGTTTGACCGAATCTCGTTTTTTACATAATATGACGTGGTAAAAAACGCGCGTTTTCCTGCGCCAGGAATAGGATTGGTTACTGCAGCAAAAATATGCGCGTGTAGCTCAATGGCAGAGCACCTCACTGATAATGAGGGGGTAGAAGGTCCGATTCCTTCCACGCGCACCAGAATACAACTCAATTCATTTTCAGAAATTTTTTGATGGGCTTCCTCAATGGAAGCCCATTGTGAAAACTGAATATACTCATAGCAGCCATCAAAGCTTGACTTTTATTGTCATCGATGTATATTTAGCTTCTCCGTTTCTCTCACCAATTAGAGAGACCAATTAGTGCCTGACAGTGCTCACTGTCCTCCGCGCTAATGCGGAGTATAAAAATGCAGTCATTTGATGAGTTACCCATCGCTCCTTTGCTAAAGGAGAATCTAAAACGCGCGCGGCTTGCAATCCCCATGCCTATCCAGGCCCGGGCTGTTCCGGTAGCGCTTGAAGGAAAAGACGTCTTAGGAACCGCGCAGACCGGAACAGGGAAGACCGTGGCTTTTGCCTTGCCGATCTTAGAAAAATTGGTGCATTCGGGCGGGCACGGCATTGAGGCATTGGTATTAGTCCCTACGCGAGAGCTGGCCATACAGGTGATGGAAACCTTTGCGCGTATCGGGAAAGGTTCGGGTATTCGCGCCGTGGAGATTGTGGGCGGCTTCGCCGAATCGCGCCAGCTTGAATCAATCCGGCAAGGCGCGCGGCTGGCAGTCGCGACACCGGGGAGACTCGACGACTACATTAAACGCAGACTCGTCAATTTGAGCGGGGTGAAGACGCTCGTGCTGGACGAAGCCGACCGTATGGTAGATATGGGATTTTTGCCGCAGATGCGGAGCATCATGAACGCCGTTCCGCGCGAGCGCCAGACCATGGGTTTTTCGGCGACGCTGGAGCCGCCAGTGGCGCGCCTGGTGCATGAGTATTTAAAAAATCCGGCGCGGGCTGAAATCGGCTCTACCACAAAACCCATAGAGCGCGTGAAGCTGCAGGTTTACGAAGTCTCGCGGGAGCGGAAAGTTTCGCTGCTGGTCCATATGCTGACCAGCGAAGCGGGGACCTTCCTGGTATTCACCAGGACCAAGTATGGCGCGGATAAGCTCGCGCGAAAATTACAGCGCGCGGGATTCGACGCCGCCGTAATTCACGGCGGCCGGTCGCAATCGCAGCGCACCGCCGCGCTTCACGGATTTAAGCAGGGCAAGCATCGGGTCTTGGTTGCCACCGATATTGCGGCGCGCGGGATACACGTTCATGGCATCGCGCACGTGGTCAATTACGATCTGCCGCAAGCGCCGGAAGATTTCATCCACCGCGTCGGGCGCACTGGGCGGGTAGAGGCGAGAGGTGTCGCGACAACATTTGTAATGCCAGAGGATCTCCGCGACATGCGTTTGATTGAACGCTTGCTGGAGGCGCGGGTTGAGCGTTTGCCATTGCCGCAAGGGTTAGCTCAAGAGCCGAGATCGCTTCACGATGAATATGCCGAAGGGAAGGCGCGGTTGCTTGGCAGCGGCTTTGCGAGCCGCAGCGGCCCGCCAGCTCGCAGAAATCCAAGGCTTCGTAGACGAAAATTCGGTTATCGCTAGGGATGTCCTTTAGAATCTTAGCAGTTAGGCCGGTATGTCTTATAGAATACGCTCTAACGGGGTTTAGAAATGTATTCAGTTGGCCTGTGGAATGGAGCCACTTCATTTTTAGGCTCACCCGCGCTATACTCACAGTATGAACGAATCTACACAATCAGGCCCAGTCATGGGCTACTGCGTCAAGTGCCGCGATAAGCGTCCCATGAAGGGCGCCACGGAGGTTTCTATGCCCGGCAAGGGCGGCGAACGCCGCGCCATGAAGGGCAACTGCGAGAAATGTGGCACCGGCATGTATCGAATTCTCGGCAAAAAGTAGGAAACCTTTTGCCCCTCAACAAAATCGTCCCTCAATGGATTCGACTTTGCTCACCATGGTGAGTTAGATCGAACCACAAGCTCGGGACGATTTTGTTTGTAGGGCCCCACGATAAGTCTCACCGGCCGTTTTCAATTGAAGAAAGAATATAGTCAAGGTATTTTGGACTCGCGCCGCGGATGTTCAGGCGGTAGGTCTTATCATCTTTGTCGAAGAACGTGATGGAAATGTATCGGCTTTCGGCGTCCCCGAATTGAAAACCCTTGATAGCCGGAGTTTCAAATTCGTATAGGCCCTCGCCCGCATTTAACACTAACGCTCTTTTTAGAGTTACCAGGATCAACTGCGGGAGTGAGTTTCGCGAGGAAGAAAATATTGAGAGCGCGGCCGGAGTTGAGTGCATCACAGACTTGAAGACCGCGTAATTTGAGCGAGTCGCTTCTTTTCCATAGAGAGCTTCGATTGTCTTAAAGTCTTCCGGAGTTTTTGCGAGCATGTTGTCGCGCAAATTTACTTCCGAGGCCATCACGAGCGACGAGCTGCTCTCTTGAGATCCAGCCGTCAGGGTTTGTCCTTCCGTATGGCTAACGACGTCGCCCCAGGGGATTCGGAATGTCAGTCCCTGGTAAGAAAGTTCAGTAGAGCCGGGTATTTCTTGGGGGGTTGGAATTTCTCTTTTGATGGGGACCGCATCCAGCCACTTTTCGCGGCGGGCGCTGTAGAGGCCGTAGAGAATTCCTACGCGCGGCAACCAGACGCGCGCCGTTGCCAAGCCAACGACACCGATCGCAATTATAACGAGCAGAGTTTTCTGAATTTTGGTCATAGACATGCTTTTTAACGCCGGCTTAGTTCAGAGGAAGAGAATTCTCTCTCTGGATTATATTATGATCATGCATAAATCTCACCAAATGAAAAAGGGGCTGCGACTTCAAGATATTTCCCGATTCCACGTACAAGAGGTGTCACCGTGTGACGGTACTGCTTGAAGGGCGAACCCCTTCGAGGATCTTCCCGAAAGACACTTGTCTTAGGGAAAGGATAAGATATTTGATTGGAGAAAGAACGCGAAATGAATCGTGTGATGTTCTGGTGCGGGAGACTTCTGCCCGCGATTCCCGGTCTTCCAGGCAAAGAGCTTGTTGTATCATTCCGGGAGGACCCGTAGCGTTATTTTAAGCCGATTTTGATTGGGGGTCAAGAGTTTTATCCACATCGTTCGACCGCAAGGCCGAAGCTCCCTATTTATATTTTGACTAGAATTGTCTAAAGGGGTAGGGTATTGGCGCTGTAACAATTAAATAAAAAATGAAAGAGAGCGTTATACATAAAAAAATTTATCCGGAGCCGGGTCGAAAGGCCAGCCCTCTGCGACGCCGGAGAGTTTTTGTGGGAATGTCCGGCGGGGTGGATTCGTCCGTGGCCGCGGCCTTGCTGAAAAAGAAAGGTTACGACGTGGTAGGAGTCTTCATGAAAAACTGGGCGGACCCGAAATATCCTTGCCCATGGCAAGAAGACCGCAGAGACGCCATGCGCGTGGCCGCGATGCTTGATATTCCTTTCGAGACCTGGGATTTTACTCGTGAGTATCGAAAGCTAGTGGTGGGGTACATGATTCGTGAATACGCCGCTGGCCGGACGCCAAATCCGGATGTGATGTGCAATCGGGAAATTAAGTTTGGCTTATTTTTGAACAAGGCGAGGGCAGAAGGCGCCGACTTTATAGCGACGGGACACTATGTGCGCTTGCGCACAAGCACTAAGAACTTAAAACTAAGAGCTAAGAAAAGTCAAAAACTAAGCTCTAAGATCTATATTCTAAATACTGCGGCTGATGCCGCAAAGGATCAATCTTATTTTCTTTGGACTCTGACTCAAGACCAACTTAGCCGTTGTCTTTTCCCGATAGGCGACTATGCGAAGACGGAGGTGCGCGAATTGGCTAGGCGCTTCGTATTGCCGACGGCTGACAAGCCCGATTCGCAGGGAATTTGCTTTGTTGGCGAGATTGATGTCAGGGAGGTTTTACGCGACTACATTCCGGGAGAACCGGGCAAAGTGCTGACGACATCGGGCAAAGTTGTGGGGGAGCATGACGGCGTCCAGTTTTATACTATCGGCCAGCGGCACGGCATGGGTGTCGGCGGCGGCATTCCTTTTTACGTTGCTGAAAAAGATTTGACGACCAATACACTTGTCGTCGCCGAAGGGCCGCACGATGATAAATTGTTTCAAAAAGAACTGTCTGTTCGTGACGTCAATTGGATCGCCGGCGAACCGGAGTGGCCGCTCTCCTGCGAGGCGCGAATCCGCTACCGCCAGCCGCCGCAACGCTGTCGCGTTGAGCGACAAGAGACAAGAGACAAGGAACAAGGTAAGAGAACGTATCGCGTGTCGCATGTCACATGTTACTTTGATGAAGACCAGCGAGCAGTAACACCAGGTCAGTCCATCGTTTTCTACGACGGGAAAGTGATGCTCGGAGGGGGCATTATTGGTTGATTTTTTAGCTTTCCCACATCTTTTCCTCTTTTGGTGCACAGATGATGCTTTTTAAGTGTTGACAATAAATTGAGATGGCAATACATTGGCTTACACCAGAAGTACTGGAGTTCTTCAATTGATTCCATAGCGCGGTGTCGCAAGATTCCGCGTGAAGGAGTGGGCAAGCAGAGAGCAGGATGAGAGCTGGAGCTAGAAGGTGAGGGTAACCTCAAGATACATTCTAGGCTCAACTTCATCCCCTCTGATCATGAGTTGGCACGCAAAAGCCGATTCAGATTCGTGGGCGACCTCGTGTCGCAAGCGAGTCGATTGATCAGGGCTGGAAAGCATCCGGGTTACGCTTTGCACCGCGCGCGGGTTAAAATCCGATGTGCGATGTAGGGCGAGTATCCTCTTGCCGAGGATATAACCTAATGCAGTTGGGCGATAGGGAGGCGCGAGCCTCTAACACGGTCCGAGCGGCGAGTTTAAAGTAAGCCGCAGGCTGACCTCCGGAACACACAGATCTCTCTCTGCCCCCACTTCAATTTAAGCCCTCTCCGCCCTGGCGGAGAGGCGCGTCAGAGATCATCGGATCTCGACGGACAGGCCCGCGCGAACATCGCCGGGCCTCTTCTTTTGGATAAAATCGGAAAATCTGATTCAATTGTGGTATGCCGGGTAGTTAAAATTAGACTGCCCGCGGCATTTGATGTTTTGCTAAGCAAAACATCCGTCTAATTTCTACTACCCGGTATGGAGTCTTCGGAGATAAGAAAACGCTTTCTTAAATTTTTTGAGGAGCGCGGGCATACCTTGATCCCATCGGCTTCTTTAGTGCCGGAAGGGGATGTTACGACATTATTTACTGGTTCTGGGATGCAGCCGTTGATCAAGTATCTTTTGGGAGAAAAGCATCCCAAAGGCGTACGCTTGGTCAATTCGCAAAAAAGCTTTCGTGCCGAAGATATCGATGAGGTGGGGGACAATCGCCATACAACATTTTTTGAAATGCTTGGGAACTGGTCATTGGGTGACTATTTCAAACAAGAACAGCTTCCCTGGTTTTTTGAGTTTCTAACTGAAGAAATCGGACTTGATCCCAACAAGCTCTATGTCACGGTATTTGCTGGCGACCCAGAGAATAATGTGCCGCGTGATATGGAATCGGTTGAAATTTGGAAGCGGCTCTTTAAAGAAAAAGGAATCGAAGCGAAAGACGTTGAATTGATCACCGAAAAGAATGCCAGTGAACTCGGCATGCAGGGAGGCCGCATTTTTTACTATAGCACCAAAAACTGGTGGAGCCGCGCCGGGGCTCCAGCCCAGATGCCGCCACACGAACCCGGCGGTCCGGACTCGGAGGTCTTTTTTGAATTTACCGATGCGCGGCATGATGAAAAATTCGGGAAATACTGCCATCCCAATTGTGATTGCGGGCACTTCATGGAAATCGGAAACTCCGTTTTCATGGAGTATATAAAAAAAGAAGACGGCACGTTTGAAAATTTGGCACAGCAAAATGTGGATTTTGGTGGCGGGCTTGAGCGAATCACAGCGGCTTCGCGGAATGATCCCGACATGTTTAATATAGATCTTCTCAAGCCGCTTATATCGGTTCTTCCTACTGCGGATACTGATCAAAGACGTAAGTGTATCATCGTTGATCACGCCCGTGCGTCCTTTTTTCTCATTTCAGACGGCGTGAGACCATCAAATAAGCATCAGGGGTATATTCTTCGCCGCTTATTACGTCGTATGATTGTTCAAGCGCACCTTGGCAGTTTCGGTTCTTTCGCCGGGACTGATACTTTAAGTACGGGCGCAGCAGAAGATATCAAGGCTGTTTTTAGAAAGATCAGCGAAGTATATCAAGGTATCTATCCATTGAACCTTAATTTAGCAAACGAAGTTTTCACTGACGAATTTAATCGATTCAATCGGGTGTTTAGGGACGGTTTAAGGGAAATCAAGCGACTAGAAAAGATCGATGCGGTTACCGCCTTCAAGCTGTACGAAAGCTTTGGGATCACATATGAAATTATTAAGGATGTGGCGGGGGCTAAGGCGGAAACGTTGACGCGGAATGCTTTTGATAAAGAATTTGAAAAACACCAAGAAATCTCGCGCGCCGGTATTGAAAAAAAATTCGGAGGACATGGGTTGGTACTTGATACCGGAGAATTGAAAGCTGGGAGCAAGGAGGAATTGAAAATCGTTACACGATTGCATACGGCGACGCATCTTCTGAATGCCGCGCTTCATAAAGTGCTCGGCGATTCTGTCGAGCAGCGCGGGTCTGATATCACGGCCGAGCGGACGCGGTTCGATTTTCTTTTCCCCCGCAAGCTTACCGCCGATGAAATACGGAAGATTGAAGATTGGGTGAATTACGCCATAGATAAAAACTTTCCGGTTGCCTTCGAAGAAATGCCGCTTGACGAAGCCAAGCGGTCGGGCGCACTCTTCTTTTATAAAGGCCACTACCCCGAACGAGTGAAGGTCTACACGGTCGGCAATGCCGATGAGGTATTTTCCAGGGAACTCTGCGGCGGGCCGCATGTGGCGCATACGGGCGAGATCGGCCCTTTTAAAATTGAGAAAGAGGAATCGTCGTCAGCGGGCGTGCGCCGGATTCGCGCGGCTCTGTCCTCGTAGCTAACCCATACCGGATGGGGAAAGGAGGCGCGTATGGTCACGCGGCTGATCCTCGTATTTTTTGTCGCGGTGCTTATTGTAACCGTCCTCGCCGTATCTTCGGCAAGCGCCTCGGCTGATTCTTTGCCCGACGAGCTCTTCGCAGACTGGCCAGTTGTCCTCAATGAAAGCCGAAGCGTACTCATACTAAACCCGCAGATGAAGATGCCCCCACGCTCGGTTCTTATAGTAACTGCTGAACACAGGGACGATCCTTCTCCAGCGGAACTTGGCGTACGAGGGCAGACGGCCATTGCATTTCTCATCACCCCAGCGGTTCTGCCTTCCTTGGTGATTCTTGCGACGCGTTTTCGGGAGGTCACTTTCTTCGACGGGATGGCAGTCTATGGGGGAGAAATATCCCAGCTGGAGACTTTCGTGCGTTACGGGGGCGTGCTCCAGAAAGTTGAAGAAACGTCTTTGCCCGTTGCGGAAGTCTTGGCGCCGAGTTTTGACATTTTCGAACTCCTGCCTCGCGCTAAAGCGGCTGCCCTCCGTTTTATTGATGAGAGGCTCAATCAGCTCCTCAAGATCCCCGAACCGTCTAAACCTTCTCCCTGCATCGGCCAGGAATGCCTTGATGCGTGAGGAGAAGCGCCTAGGGCGCAAACTCACCGCCGCCCCCAGCGGGTTTCACCGCTGGGGGCGTTTAGTTACCCGCCGTCGCAGGAAGCCACGGGCGGAAGCCCGTGGATGAATGCACAAACGGCGGTTCATCCTCTGCGGAGTTGAAGGATATTATGCTTTGGCGGGTTCCGCTGCATCTCGCTTGAGTTTCGCCGAGGGCGAAAAAGCAAGATGCCACGGCCGGAAGGCCGTGGAGCTTCACTTTCTCGCTTGAAATGAGGACAGGCGGTATACTTAAAAAAGATTTTGGTATGTTTTCTTTTTTCCGCTCATTCGCGCCGGTGATTGTGGCTTGTGATATTAGCCGAAGTTCGGTAAAAGTTTTAGCGTACGAGTACAATTCTAAAACGCAGATACTCGCATATCTCGCGTATCAAAAAATACCCCTAAAGACCACTGGAGACAAACTCGACAGCTTCTTGAAGGCGCTGGACGTTATCGAGACGGTCCTCGAAGCCATTCCGGAGCAAACGGGAAAACGCGTGAGAGAGGTGCATCTCTCATTGCCGAACGGCAATCTGCTTCTTGAAGTGCGTGACTTCCATTTTGCCAGGCCGCATCCAGAAACACTGGTGACGCCGGAAGAATTAGCGGAACTGTCGAGAAAACTTGAATCCGAAGCAGAAGAAGTCCTTTTCCCTGAAGGCGCGCCGCAGCAAACTTACCAGTTGCTGCCGCCCGAACTGGAGCGTTTCACTCTCGACGGGTATACGGTTCTCGGCGATATAGAAGCCAAGGGCAAGGAATTAACCATTACTGCTCTTATCAGCGCCTGGCCGGAGCAGTTTGCCGAGGCCCTTAGACTGTGGACCTCGAAGTTTCCCCGCTTGCGCATTCAGTCCTATCCGGAAGCGATTCTTTTGCGGGATTTCGTGATTCTGTGTCTCGGCGGTCATATTGGCGGGATCGTGATCGACATCGGCGCCGAGGATTCGACGCTTATGCTTTTTGAGAACGGGACAGTCGACGATCTTTGGACGATGCCTTTCGGAGCCAATGACATTACGCGAGCCATGGCTAAGGAATTCCAGATTTCATTTGAAGATGCCGAGGTGTTGAAGCGCCAGTGGTCGCGCGGCGAGCTTGGCGATCCGAGTTCCCAACGTGTTGCTCGAGCAGCGGCGCTGGTCGTAGAGTTTTGGAAGCACGAATGGGGAGCGCTCTTGGAGGCTCGAGCGGAAATCAAAATCATTCCGGCGGGAATTTATCTTGCGGGAGGAGGTTCATTTCTCCCGGCAGTGGTGACGGGGCTTTCGGACAGTGAATGGTTTGAAGGTTTTTCAGCTGGCCGTGCCGCGAGCGTCTCATTCTTACTCCCCCGGGATAAGGAAAAGCCGCTTTTTCAAAGCTGGCCGGCTCAGGAAACGGGAACCGCAGTGCTTTTTTCGCTCGTTTCTCGTATGATACAGAAAGAACGTTACCGCATGAACTAATTTTACTTATTCGATTCTAAATAACACCCTTCTCTACTAATAATGGCGAATCTATCCGAGAATAATACTTCTTCAGGCGCGACTTCCAAAACACCGGGCAGCCGGCGGGTGTCTGATATTATTCCGCCCCGATCTCGGAATGCTGTTCCCCGTCAATCGCCGCCGGTATTAAAAAAATTTACACCCAAGCCGGAAGCGCCCTTGCCGACCACAGCTCCCAAGGGAGTCCCGCCGCCGTTGCCGAGCCGGCCGGAGAAGCGCGAAATTAATCAAATTGATCAGTCAGTGGCGGATTTTTTTATGAAACGCCCGCCAACGCCCGCGGCGGAGCCTGCGTCAGAAGAGGCCAAATTTACTGTTCGATCATGGCGCCCCGGCGGGCGCGCCGCTCCCCAACGCGTTTGGGTTTGGGGAGGAGGGATTGCCGGGGGGTTAATTGCGGCGGCAGTTTTGCTTTCCACGGTGTTTGCTCGCGTGCTTATCAACATTCGTCCCGTTACGGAAACGATGACGTTGCCGCCGCTCTCGCTTCGTGTCTTGCCCGATGCTCCAGCGATTGATCCGGCGCGCGGTGTCTTGCCGGGCGAGTTGATAGAGTTTTCTGAAACCAAGGGATTTGAAGGCACGGCAACTGGAAAACAGTTCGTTAGTCAACGCGCGAGGGGCTCGATTGTGATTTCCAACTCGTACAGTTCCCAGCCGCAGGTGTTGGTGGTGAATACAAGATTTGCAACGAAAGATGGCAAGATCTTCAGGTTAGAGAAAGGGGTAACTATCCCGGGAGCAAAAATCGAGAACGGAGTTATTACCCCAAGTACGATTGCTGCCTCGGTCGTGGCTGCGGAGCCCGGAGCATCCTACAATGTCGGACCGTCAGCTTTTATCATCCCCGGCTTTCAAGGTACGCCTAAACTCAAAGGATTCCCGGCGCAGTCAGCCGAGGCTTTTCGCGGCGGTTTCGAGGGTGAAGCGGTAGTGGCGACAGACGCAGACATCAAAAAAGCCACAGAGAGCGCGACAGCAGAGATGTTTGCTGCCCTTCGTGAAAGCTTAAAGACGAAAGTCCCGCAGAATTTCCGGGTGGTTGACGGAGCGCGAGAGATTGCTATTACAAACGTTGACGCGCCTGCTCCCAAAACGCCCGGGGAGAAGTTTAGTGTTAAAGTTTCTGGGAAAGTTTCAGCGATGATGTTTCGCGAAGCGGACGAGGGCGATCTGATGGCGGCTATTTTTTCAACTACGACGCCGCGCGTATTTATCCCGGCGAAAAGTTCGTTTGAGCGGTCAGCGGTGGCATTAGACGTGGCGAAGAGGCAGCTCTCGTATGTGCTGGGGGGGAGCGTCGCGCTGGGGGCAAGACTCGACGCCGAAGTGATCCGGCGGGAAATCACCAGTAAAAACTCGGACGAAATTACAGAAGCATTGAAAAAGTTCCCCGGGGTGGAAGCATTTAAGATGAAGATTTTTCCCGTGTGGTTATGGAAAGCTCCGAGCGATCCGGAAAAGATTCGCATCAGCATTGAGCCGTTTCCCGCCTCATAATTGAGCAGATGAGAGTTTTTCGAATATGCCATATAGCGCCATTCTCTACTTCGGGGTGGTGCCAAGCCATTGAACCATTACGAAAGGGTTGACGTACCATAAGCTCTCTGCTACCATAGCGCTATTGCTTTTTAGTTTCAGGCTAGCGAATGGCGGGAGAAAAGATTCTTAAAGAAGGCGTGGTAACAGAGGCGCTTCCCTCGACATTGTTCCGAGTGATTCTTGACGAGGGGCAAGAAATCCTTGCTCATTTAGGCGGGAGGTTGCGCGTGCATCATATCCGCGTGCTGCCGGGGGACCGGGTGCGGGTGGAGTTTTCGCCGTATGATCTCACGAAGGGACGCATTGTTCTTAGACTCAAATAAAGGGCCTTGCCTAAATTTTGGATCCGCCGACTGGTGGAGAACCTCTCATCGCTCGTAAACCTCGCCGACGGAGCAATTGGCGAAGCAAAATACGCTTCGCGTCTATTCTATCCTCGATAACTTCGACAAAAGTTGCATGAAAGTCCGTGCCTCGGTTAAAAAAATCTGCAGCAAGTGTAAGACAATCCGACGCAAAGGTCGGGTGTTTGTTGTCTGTACGAACCCCAAGCATAAGCAGCGGCAAGGTTAAAGGGCTTTGTCTGGATTGTCGAGCTATCAAGCGAAGACAATCCAGTAACAAAACCTTTACCCGCCCAAATTTTTGGGATAATCACGAAAAACCTATGCAGTACGGAATAAGAAGCCGCAGATTAAATACTGGAAATTCACCCCAAAAACTTGGGCGGGTGCTCAAGGCTGTAGCTAAATTTGCTTCAGCTTGGGCTTCGCAAATTTAGACATCATTGGCATGGCTCGTATTGCAGGCATCTCCATACCCGATAAAAAGCGCGTTGAGATTGCGCTGACATATATCTTCGGCGTGGGGCCGAGTTCAGCGCAAAGAATTGTGGCGAGCGCGGGAGTGAATCCCGATAAACACGCCGATCAGCTGACGCAGGACGAAATTAACAGACTCCGCGAGATTTTGGAGAAGAACTATAAGATTGAGGGCGATTTGCGCCGGGAGGTGATGAT
>JACOZA010000056.1 GCA_016181565.1 Candidatus Sungiibacteriota bacterium | reverse complement strand
GTGACAGCTGTCGCGATGGTTTCGGGGTCGCGCATCTCGCCGATCATGGCGACATCCACGTCCTCGCGAAACATCGAGCGCAGAGCCTTGGCAAACGAATGCGTATCCAGCCCAATTTCGCGCTGATCGACAACCGCAAGATCCGAAGAAAAAACGTACTCAATCGGATCCTCGATGGTGATGATGTGATCGTTCCGGCTGTGGTTGATAAAATCAACCATTGACGCCAAGGTAGTGGTCTTCCCGTGACCCGTCGGACCTACCACCAGAAAAAATCCCTGCGGCCGCTTGCAGAAGTTTTCCAAAATCGGCGGCAATCCCAACTCGGCGAAGGTGCCGATTCTGCTGGGAATCAGACGTAGGGCGACGCCATAAAAGCCCCGCTGCAAATAAATATTCGCGCGGAATCTGGCTTTGCCGTCAAAGTCGTAAGAAAAATCGAGTTCCCGCTCCGCTTGGAATACGGTCAGTTGCTCCGGCGTCACCATTGATTTGGCCAGGCCCTCGGCGATTTCCGGCGTCACGACTTCTTTTTTCAGGAGCGGCACCAAGCCCCCATCCACGCGGATCATGGGGTGCCGACCAACGGCAATGTGCAAGTCTGACGCATTTTCCTTGACAACAATCGCGAGTAAATCGTGAAATTCGTCTTTGTAGTTCATGGATTGGTTTTTGGTTGAATTAGTTCTTGGTTGATTGGTTCTTGGTTTTGGTTTTCAGTTCTTGGTTTTAGTCACCAGAAACCATAACTGCCGACTGATAACTGTAACCATCAACTATCAACTAAAAACCGCAATTATATTACCCTACTATTCTATATCACCTGTTAACCACTACATGCATAACCTACTACCTATTACCTATCCCCTATTCCCTATTTTTTACTAAGTAATTGGTTCACTTTTTCGACGACTTCGCTCGGGGTGAAATGAGCTTTTACAATATATTCCGAGGCGCCCAGCTTCATCCCCCGCTCAATGTCTTCGCGCTGACCAAGATTGGTGAGCATCACCGCTTTCGTCTTGCCCAGCTTGCCTCCTTCCACGAGGCGCCTAAGCACTTCAAAACCGTCGTAGACCGGCATTACGATGTCGAGAAGCAGCACATCCGGTGCAAAAGACGCGGTTTTTTCAATCGCTTCCTTTCCGTCCGATCCCGTCATCACGTCGAAACCCGCTTCTTTGAATTTCAAAAGGTACATCTCCAAAATATACGGATCATCATCAATGATGAGAACTTTTGTAGGTGCGGCGCTATTCATACCGGTACCCAGCCCCGCCCTAAAGAGCGGGGCTTTTATTTTGAACTGATTTTAACTTCCGCCATCTGGGCGTGGGAATAAAAAGCGGGCAGTGCGTACTGCGCTACGCCACTTCCATCAATTCGGGCACGCCTATTATACCATCAAGGACTTTCAGAATTCCATCTTGGCGCAGGGTGATCATCTGCTGGCGCGTAGCTTCTTCCAGAATTCGTGTTTCGGTCCCGCCCTCCGCAATCACTTTCTCAAGCTCGGGAGTCATGGCGAGCACCTCAAAAATTCCCGTGCGGCCGGAAGTGCCCTTAGAGCAGGTCGGGGAAACTTCGGCCTGGTATATTTGCCAGGGCTTTTTTGCGAGCAGCTGCTGCCGGACCGTCCCCGGCATCTTTGCCACTTCATCCTCGACGATTTGCGCGAGCGGCCCCCCTTGAATGAGTCTGCGGGAATCCGGGCAGAGTTTCCGAACTAAGCGTTGAGCGACCGCCAGAATCAAAGTTGAGGGGATCAGGAAGGGATCCACGCCCATATCAATCAAGCGCGGGATAACGCCAATGGCGTTGTTGGTGTGGAGAGTGGAAAGAACCAAGTGCCCCGTTAGAGCCGCCTGCATCGCCAGCTGGGCTGTTTCCTTGTCGCGGATCTCGCCGACCATGATGATATCGGGGTCTTGGCGGAGAATATTGCGAAGCCCGGTGGCGAAACTGTAGCCGATTTCAGGACGGATTTGAGACTGGTTCAGTCCTGGGATAAAATACTCGATCGGATCCTCGAGACTTACCACGTTCACCCCCTCGCGATTCAAAATCTGCAGCATCGCATAGAGCGTCGTGGACTTACCGGAACCGGTAGGCCCGGTGATCAGAATCATGCCGTACGGGCGTTTGATAGCTTCTTGAAGTATGGCCAAATTCCTCCCCGCCACTCCAAGATCCGGCAAGGTTTTCACCCCCGCATCGGGGTCAAGGATGCGAATCGCGACTTTTTCGCCGAAAGGCGTCGGGAAAGTCGCGACACGGAAGTCAACTTCCTTACTTCCGACTCGCGCGTGGAAACGCCCATCCTGCGGCACGCGCGTCTCATCGATTTTCATCCGCGTCAAAATTTTGACGCGATTGATGATGGCGTGAAGCGATGAAGTCGGAAGATTCAAACTCGTATAAAGTACTCCGTCTAAGCGAAACCGCACCCGCACTCCGTCCCGCAGCGGTTCGATATGGATATCTGACGCTCGGCCCTCAACGCCGTGCCGCACGATAACATCAACAATCTTGGCGATCGGCGCCTCGTCGCTAATCAAACCCTTGGTAAGATCGCGCTCGGCCTCGGTCAGCAGAAGATTTTCCCCTTTGGTTTCATCCGCAAACTGCGAGAGGGCCTTCGTCACTTCGCCGCTGATTGATTTA
>JACOZA010000072.1 GCA_016181565.1 Candidatus Sungiibacteriota bacterium | reverse complement strand
AGGGAAAAGCCGGCTTGACTGCGAGGCGGACATGCCGAGCAGGTGCGAAAGCAGAACTTAGTGAACCGATGGTACTTGCTAGAACAAGGCCAAAGATCATCAGACAAAAGCTACCCCGGGGATAACAGGCTAGTCGCTTCCAAGAGTCCATATCGACGAAGCGGTTCGGCACCTCGATGTCGGCTCGGCTTATCCTGGAGGGGGAGCACCTTCCAAGGGTTTGGCTGTTCGCCAATTAAAAAGTCACGCGAGCTGGGTTCAGACCGTTAAGGAACGGAGTTAAATCAATTCAGTTTTTTAACTGTCTGAACCCGAGGGAAAGACATCAACAACGGCGGCGCAAGATAGAAATATTTTGCGAGAAGTTAACTTATATCGGTGAAATCCGAACACTCTTATACTCTAGAGTATCATAGTGAGGACAACACCGAGGGAAATCTTAACGAGATACCCGTAGAGACTGAATGTTAACCATCCTGAGCTTGTCGAAGGATGAAGATACAGTCCATACCGTTAGTAATAACGGATGTTTAGAACTAGTGGCTAGGGACTAGTCGCTAGGAACTAGATTATGCGTGAGACAGGTCGGTCTCCTATCTTCTGTGGGCGTAGAAACTTGAGTGGGCTCGATCCTAGTACGAGAGGACCGGATTGAACGAACCTCTGGTGTACCAGCTGTTCCGCCAGGAGCATCGCTGGGTAGCTATGTTCGGTTGTGATAACCGCTGAAAGCATCTAAGCGGGAAGCACGCCACAAGATAAGGTTTCATAGATCCCTGAGAGATTATCAGGTTGATAGGGCACAGGTGTACATGGAGTAATCCATTCAGCCGAGTGCTACTAATAGATCATCACCACTTTTTATTCTCGGTTGCATACAGTCTACAGACTACTATCTACAGCAGACGCATGCCGTTTTGCTGTAGTCCGTAGACCGTAGTCAGTAAGCAGTGAGAACAACTTTGTTACCCTGTTGCAGTTATGACCGCGCGCCAATGGCGCGCAGAGTTTAGAACTAAGAGTTTAGTGTTGAGTTTTACTGGACTCTAATCTCTTAGCTCTAAGCTCTTTAATTTTGTTACGGAATTCGGTGTTGGGAAACCAACAGATGGGAGGTTGTATGGCTCACAAGATCGGCGTTGTCCGAGTCACGAAGTTCACCAAGTGGACGCTCTTGCGGCTTGTGCGCGAGATTCTGCGCGACCAAGATAAGGGTGTCAATCCCGAGGCGAAGCTGGGGCAACTGAAGGAGGCATATCGCCAAAACCCAGTCTGGGTAGCTGATGCGCTCTATCGGTTGCGGCGTAAGTACGCTGGTGTTCCCAAGCTCTTCGAAGATCTCTACAAGGATTCGAGGGCGCGGCGCCTGCCGATCGGGGCAGTGGACGGGCGCATTCGTGTCACAAGAATTGCGCGGCGAACCTTCCGCGCGCCTCGGCCGCTTGCAAGGAAAGGAGACCGCCACGGCGCATAA
Source organism: Candidatus Sungiibacteriota bacterium (assembly GCA_016181565.1). Lineage (GTDB taxonomy): Bacteria > Patescibacteriota > Minisyncoccia > Sungbacterales > JACQCQ01 > JACOZA01. The sequence goes on along the minus strand of JACOZA010000072.1, from coordinate 11,624 downwards.
GAAGCGTAAGGGGCCTATACACGCAAGGGCAAGAATCGCGCCGATTAAGAACCAGACGCCATCCTTAACAGGAAAGGGAATGTCTATGCCGAAGAAGACCCCGAAGCCGAAGAACCCGCCGCCGCCAGCCGCTGGAATCGCAATGACTCTGGCGGACATGAAAAAGGCGGCGCAGCAGAGAAAGGGGGCGTAATGCTCCAAGGCGATAGAAGTCTGTTGCCTCGGAAGTTCAAACCAGAGGAGACAACGAGCGCAAGCTCGCCGTCGTCTCCTCCCTAACACCGAGTTCCGTATTATCACGGTTTTTGGTTGATAGTTGATGGTTCTGGTTATTAGTTTTTTAGTTCTTGTCCCTGGTCTAAAACTGTAGACTAAAACTATTAACTCGAAACTAGAACAAGAAACCAACCAACTAAAAACTAATATGATAGAACGCACCGTTTTGGTGGCTTTCAGGCCTGCCTGCCGGCAGGCAGGTATGTGGCACTACCCCTTCCTCCCGTTACACAAATTGTGTAACGGGACAGGCATTCCGACTTGCCCCGTACCAAATTTGCTATTTGCTGGTGTCTTTCATCTTTTGGGTACCACCCCTTCCCATTCCGAACAGGGCCGTTAAACCAAAAGTAGCCGATGATACTCGGAGGCTTAGCCTCCCGGGAAAGTAGGTGATGCCAGCATATAAGAGATTTGGTACGGGAACCCCGAACAATTGCGTTGCAATTATACGGGGCGAGCAGGGCATAGTGTTGGAAAGCGTAGCGAAGCGAAGTCCCGCACCGAGCTTGCTCTGGTGCGGGATAGCTGCCGCCAAAACAATGCGCTCTACATCCTTTCCCGCGACACGCATAAAATCTTTCCTGCGAAGATTTTTGCTCACGCTCGCTTTGCCGTTTCCGCCCACTGGCGGAGAACCAAGCCGGCAAAGCTCCGCGATGGTCGCGGGCAAAGGATGCTTCGCTTCAGGATTTTCTTAAGGTGGCGCGATGCGCTTTTTTATTGACCGAGCGTTTTGGTGCATAGGATATTCGCTCACGATGTTTCCAAATGTAGCCTGCCTGCCGCAGGCAGGCGCCGCCGGCACTTTTTATTTGTATGCATTGACGTAAAATCTTTCGGGTGCTATTTATTATACGGCACGCACTCAAATAAAGGAGGTAGCTCCCCATGCCCATTTGCGAGCTTGAGTGGCCAGTGCGGTATTTCATCCAAGAGTTGAATGAACTTCTTCTCGGCAAGCTTGACGGATGGGAATGCGATGAGCGCGATTTTGAGCTTGCCTCTGTCGGGAACGCGCATGAAGAAAGCGATTTCTCGCTCAAGGCCGCGGCGTTGCGCATCTACCCGCGCAAATGGAGTTATTCTTCCTTCCTTAAAGCGAGTTTCGTTCCTAACATGGGGAGAAAGACTCTTAGCGATGAGTGGATCCAGCGCGATGGACAGATCAACGCTCCGCATATCCATTTCCCCGAATCGAGACACGGCTTCAGCGCCCATTTTGAGATCATTTATCCTCCAGAGTTAGGAGAGACATGGCGCTTGCGTCCCGTAAACAACCAAACAGCGTGCTACCCGTTTCTGAGGCGCCTTTGCCGTGAACGCTACGGGTTGTAGCTCCCGCATGGCACAGCCATACTCCCGCCGACAATGTGAAGTCACGTCGGCGGGAGCTTCTTTTATCCCGCCGGCCTTGTCTCCTGTCTCTTGTCGCTTTACGCTAGAGTGGTATGGACTGGCGGACCAGAAAACAGCTGACGATTTTGTTGATTGTCTTTGGTGTGGTGTTTGGAGCGCTCTTTTGGATCGGGTACTCAATTTTACATAGCCCTGGCTCCTGCACCGATAATAAGAAGAATCAAGGCGAAGAAGAAGCGGATTGCGGCGGGCCGTGCGCGCCCTGCGCTTTTAAGCATCAGCGGCCGGTAGAAGTCTTTTTTGCTCGTTTTATCCCGGTGCGGCCGACCAACTACGACATCGTAGCGCAAGTCCAGAACCCCAATGACCACTTAGCCGCTACTCCGCTCGTCTATCGGGTACGTCTCTACGATGACAAGAATGCGGAAGTCGGCAGGCGCGATAACGTCACATTTCTTGACCCCAATGATCGGATCTATGTCATCGAGAGCAACTTTGTAACGGAGCGCACAGTTGTCCGGGCCGTCGCTGAAATTCTCCCCGGTGAAACGAAATGGCAGTTTACCAATGAACTTCGGCCCGATCTTACCGTTGGAAAGAAAAATTACGACGTGGTCATGATCGACGATCGCGAACAGAGCCGCGTCACCGCCGAACTTGTAAATCGTGCGGCGTTTACGTTCCGCCAAGTTAATGTCCGCGTCGCGCTGCTTGATGAGAGCAGAAACATTATCGGTGTTGCCAAAACAATTATTGCGAACGTACGCCCCGGCGAGCCGCGCCCGATTGAGATTACTTGGCCGGGCAAGTTCGAAGGATCTGTCGCTCGAATTGATATGGAAGCGCGCACCAATTGGCTTGATTCGTCAAATATTCTTTCTCCTTAGGGTATGACTCTGTTTCTCCCGGATTTCGCGCGGAGATTTGATTGGCTCCTCGCTGGGGCAGTTTTGGTATTGCTTATTATCAGTCTTTTGACACTCGCTGGACTCTCGTCCGCGTCGCCGTTTCCATATTTCGAGCGCCAGGTGATTTGGGCGCTATTGGGAGTGGTCGCGTTTTTATTAGTTTCAATCTTTGATTACCGAATCTTGAAGAACTACGGTGGGCTTTTGCTTACGCTGTATCTGGTGGCGGTGGCGCTGCTGGCAGGACTCTTGGCGACGGGGGTAAGAGTCCGCGGCGTTATCTCGTGGTTCCATATTGGCTCTTTTGCTGTCGAGCCGGGAGAGCTCGTAAAAATAATCCTGGTGATGATCCTGGCAAAGTATTTTTCTCGGAGACACGTCGAAATTTATCGACTGCGTCATTTGTTCATCTCGGGGATCTATGCGGGGCTCCCGGTAGCACTCGTCTTGCTTCAACCAGATCTGGGTACGGCCATGATTCTTGCGGCTGTATGGGTGGGCACGGTGGTGTTTTCCGGTATTCGTCCAAAGCACTTGGCTGTATTTTTTCTGATGGCGCTGGCTGTCTCGATTCTGGCGTGGAGCTTTTTACTCGCGCCCTACCAGCACAATCGAATTATTTCGTTCTTGAATCCCTGGAACGATCCGCGCGGTACTGGCTACAATGCGATTCAATCAATGATCGCGGTGGGTTCCGGGCAGGTCTGGGGCAAGGGAGTGGGATATGGTTCCCAGACGCATCTCAATTTTTTGCCCGAACCGGCGACTGATTTTATTTTTGCGGCCTACGCCGAGGAATGGGGCTTTATCGGAACCCTTTTCCTATTTTTGGTATATGGAGTGTTGTTCTGGCGGCTATTCCGGATCGGGGTGCGGGCGGGAGATAATTTAGCCCGTCTCACAGTCCTCGGTATAAATATTATATTTTTTACGCATCTGGTTATTCATGTCGGCATGAATATTGGCCTCCTGCCTATTACCGGCATTACCTTGCCGTTTGTTTCCTACGGAGGCTCCGCTATGCTTACAGCGATGGTTCTAGCGGGGCTGGCCGAAAGCATCGCCATTCGTTCGTGGAAAAGCGGACGGCAGCACGAGGGAGAGGGGATTCTGGCTTGACGAATCTCTTGAAAGACGCGGGGAAGCGTCACCGGGATTATCGTACTATAATAAAAGAATGATATATCTTGGCGCTGATCATCGGGGCTTTGCCCTCAAAGAGTCGCTAAAAGCATGGCTGCTTGAAATTGGCTATGACGTTAAAGACGTTGGGGCGGCAGAACTTGATGTTGCCGACGATTACCCTGATTTTGCTGTGGCGGCCGTGGAAGCGCTCGCGAAAGACATGGATCATGGCAAGGCGATTATTGTCTGCGGGTCGGGGCATGGCATGGATATGATTGCTAATAAATACAAAGGCGTCCGCGCCGCGCTCTGTTTTAACATCAGCGTGGCCAAGCAGTCGCGTGAGCACGAAAATGCCAATGTGCTGGTGCTCGCCGCTGATTGGATTAAGGAACACGATGCACTTGAGATCGTGAAAGTTTGGCTCGCGACTGAATATGGAGGAGCCGAGCGAAACAACCGCCGTCTGGGAAAGATGAAAGAAGTTGAAGAGAAGAATTTCCAATGACGGATGCGGAAATTATTCCCGCGGTGAATGCGGCATCGTGGGAGGTGGTAAAGAAGAACATTCGCCTTGTTGAGTCCCATGCCCGCTGGGTACATTTGGACGTGGCGGACGGCACCTTCACGCCGAATACGCTGTGGCACAATCCTGCGGAATTGGCAGATTTTGAAACACCTCTGCTTCTCGAGGTGCATTTAATGGTTAGGAATCCAGAGGCGGTCATAGAGAAGTGGATTGAGGCCGGCGCTCGGCGCATTATTGTCCATATTGAGGCCCTAACGGATTTCGACTTTATAAAGAAGACCTGCGATACCGCTCGCGTGCTATTGACGCTTTCAATTACTCCAGAAACCTCATGGACGAATCTTGTTCCATACGCGAAACGCAATATTATTTCTTTTCAAGTTCTTTCGGTGCACCCGGGGCTGGCTGGCCAGCAATTTATCGATGGGGAGACGGGGGGTGACGCTTATCTTGAATCAAGTTATGATAAGATCAAGCGCCTGCGCGAACACTGCCCCTTTTGCGATATCGAGGTCGATGGGGGAGTGAAAGTCGGTATTGCAAAAAAATGCAAAGAAGCCGGCGCCAATCTCTTCGCCGTCGCTTCAGCGGTTTTTGGCGCTCCGGATATTAATGAGGCGATTAATGAGCTGAAGCGGGATGTTGATTAGCTAAGCTCATGGCGAACGGCATATGACAGACAGCCAAATGATAAAATTTACATTCTCTAATTCGCGCGAATAGGCGAATAGTGATATAGAAAATATACAAGTGCCATGAAATTGCATAAGCAAAACGGTTTCGTTATATTCGAGGCTATTATCGCGATTGCGGTTTTTCTCGCTTTAAGCACCGGCATCGGATTTTACGTCAAAGAGGCGAAAGAGCAAAAGGCGAATCTCGCGAGCGCAGAAGAGGCGGAAAAGCAAATCGCCGAAATTAAGCAGAAAAAGACAGGCTCAATCGATACTTCCGCCTGGAAAACCTATCGCAATGAGAAGTATGGGTTTGAGCTACGATATCCAAGCAATTTTGCTTTTTTAGGACAGGGGCCGCAACAAATAACCGATGATTATAAACTTGATGATACTGTAACTTTTTCCTCTGCAAGTATCGGATTCGAAATAGCGATTTTGTCTAGAGGCAATTTTAATCTCAGTGAAGATTATGCTGTTACTGCGCCGTGTGGCAGTCAGTTCGGAGATGTAGAAATGCTGGAAAATAAAATCATCACCGTAAATGGCATCGATTTTTTTAAAAGAAAAGAATCAATAGGATCTGGCCGTTTTTCGATTGATTATTGTTTTATCGTGAACGGCAAATTAGCAGCAATTAGCTATAGAAACAACGGTTGGGGATCATATGAAAAATCTCAAGACGGAGAAGTAGAAAGTTTGTTTGACGCAATTTTGACTACCGTGAAGATGTTTACCCCAGCCTCAACTATGGACATCTCAACTTGGAAAACCTATCGAAATGAAAAGTATGGGCTTGAGGTGAAGTATCCTCCTTATCTTGAAGAGCGTATGAGTCCGGATGGATCGCAGAAATATTTTTATTATTGTGAAGGCGGACAGTACAATGGTGCCGGGAGATGTATGGCAAACGATGCTGGCATCAATATTTATTATTTCCCCTCAAAGCCATTTAATTTATCGGAGATTAAAAAATCCTTCGATGCGACCATTCTTTCTTTGCCGTTTGAGGGAATCGCTGTCGGCGGGAAAGAATCTCATTTAGGAGCTAACGAAGTTATGGGTGTTAGAGAATGGCTAGTGCATATCCCGCTAGGACGGGGTACGGTCATACTTTCTTTTAGGGGAAGTCTTTTTATAGATAGTCGGGATGATGTAGCATCAAATCAGGAAGAATTGAGCTTGATGCGGAAGATTTTGTCAACTTTTAAATTTATTGAAACAATGTGCGCGAGCAATGTAGAATGCGGATCGGGCTTTTCATGCTGGTATCAAATTCCCCGAGGCGCGTTTGCCGGAATTCCCGGCTCTAAAGATAAACTAGGCAATTGTTGGAGTGATGAGGTATTACAACAGATATATTAGGTAATTTTTCGTATCACTATACCTGTTAGTCCGAGAATGAAATTAATCTGGATAATGCTACAATATAATTAATTGCAAAGGTCGGCTTTTTAGATGTTAAACTTAGGTAATTTATATGATGGATCAAGGACCGCACGATAAAATGCACTGGGGCTGCTGCTGGATGCCGGTGGGAGGGAAGATTCTATGGATCATTGGCCTTCTTTCGTTTCTGGCTGGCGTTGCCGCGCTCTGGCAGGGCGGCGAGTTCTGGGGAGTTTCCTACATGACATGGTACTGGACGGCACTGGTGACAGGCGTGCTTTCACTTGGCGCCAAAATGTCCAAGCACCATTGGTGTCAACATCAGATGGCCGGAAAATGAACCGCTATCTTCCCGAAGTGCCTCCCCAGCGGAGGCATTTTGTTGGTTCAATGTGAACCCCGTTACAACCCGGCCCTCGCCCCGTTAGACAGATTGTCTAACGGGGTAAAGCCGTGGCTTCTGTCCAGCCCTTTCTAAAACTTTCTTTTCCTCTCCAGCCTGAAGGCTGGAGCTTCCGGGTTGTAACGGGGTGAATTCGCCTTTTTGAGGCATTGCGATACAATAAAGTTGGTCATGCCTCATCTCCACGACGACCCTCCAAAATTTTCTGCTGAAAACTTAGGCGGGCAGGAAAACTGAATTTATGAGTCATTTACACGAAGACAAGATAAAATTTTTAGAAGAGATGGCGAATCAAATCCGCCAGTCGATTATCGAGATGCTGGTGGCGGCCGGTAGCGGGCATTCGGCCGGGCCTTTGGGCATGGCTGATGTTTTTACCGCTATCTATTTTCATATTTTGGCGCACGACCCCAAAAATCCCGATTGGGAGGGAAGAGACAGGTTGGTGCTTTCGAACGGGCATATTTGTCCGGTGCTCTATGCCACCATGGCCCATGCGGGCTATTTCCCAGTGAAAGAGTTGAAGACTCTGCGTAAATTCGGCACACGCCTGCAGGGGCATCCGCATCGGATGGCACTGCGGGGGCTTGAAACAACGTCTGGCCCCTTAGGCTCCGGGCTATCACAAGCTGTCGGCATGGCACTAGGGCTTCGTATGGACAAGAAATTAAACTGGACCTATTGTTTGATGTCGGATGGCGAGCACGATGCTGGCAATACCTGGGAGGCGGCGATGCTTGCGGGAAAGGAGCGACTGCATAATTTAATTGCGATTGTAGATCGCAACAATATTCAGATTGATGGTTATACCGAGAATGTAATGCCGCTTGAGCCGCTGGCGGCTAAATATCGAGCCTTTAATTGGCATGTGATTGAAATTGATGGACACAATTTTGAGGCGATTGTGAACGCCGTCGAAGAAGCCAAGGCCATTTATGAGAAACCGACAATGATTGTCGCTCACACCATTCCCGGCAAGGGGGTGGATTTTATGGAGCGCCGGTTCGAGTGGCATGGCGTGCCGCCGGATGCCGGCGATGTGTCGGGAGCGCCACCCAAAGGCGAGCAGGCCCGCGTGGCGCTTGAAGAGCTCCGCACACTTGGAGGGAAGATTCAGAGCGAGCACCAGTAGGGCGATAATTTTCAATTTACAATTTTAAATTTCCAATGAATGTTGCAGTGCCTCATTTATAGAGTCTGAAAAAATTAGCCAATTGTGAATTGATTGAAAATTGAGAATTTAAAATTAGAATTTCATCTGCTATGTCTTTTAATCCATATACAAAATCAGCCGAGACTAAATTGTATTTTACGGTTTTTATTTTGTTTTCGTCGTTTCTGACATTATTGATACACAATTCCTCCCTGGATACGATTATTTTGAGTGATCTGATAAGCGGTGAACAAGTGGATATTGTGCACTCCCGCTTTCGTTATCAAAACCAAAAACGTCAGCTTCCCCCGCCAGAGTCTGAAAAGTCTTCAAAGATGCCGGAATCGCAATAAAGACTACGAACTCATGTGAATTTTTATGCCGGCCAATCCTGAAGCTTATCTCGTTAAAAACCTGTTAGATCTTGACTCGATTGAACAGAAGCCCACGCGCAATGGGCATGGCTCGCCCTCCCAACTTTTTGGATAATGTGGTACGTGTACATTCTCTGGAGTAAGAAGGATAATGACTTGTATGTGGGTATGACTAATGATTTAAGAAATCGTGTAACTTTGCACAACTCCGGCAAGGTCTTTGCCACTAGACTTCGCTGCCCCTTTACCCTTGCTTACTATGAAGCCCATCAGAATAAATACGATGCAGCTATGCGGGAGCAGTTCTTAAAAACAGGATGGGGCAAGAATTGGGTCAGAAGAACTTTAAAGAATTGTTATCAATCCAAAAAGTTGGGAGGGTAAAGGTTTATCGGACAAGACCTATGCCAATAAATTTGAGGGCTAAACTTGTAGAAAATATTCTAGATTTTCAGAGTATTGAACAGCGCCCAACGAGAGATGGATACGGGCAAGGTCTTGTCCGTGCAGGGGAGGAAAATCCGAACGTAGTTGCGCTTTGCGCCGACTTAACGGAGTCGACGCGAACACTTCTCTTCCAACAAAAGTTTCCTCTGCGGTTTCTGGAAATTGGCGTGGCGGAGCAGAATCTGGCTGCGGTAGCGTCGGGCCTGGCGGCTGTCGGTAAGGTCCCATTTATTTCTTCTTACGCCATGTTTTCTCCCGGCAGAAATTGGGAGCAGATTAGAACAACGATTTGCTACAACGAGCGGAATGTAAAAATTGCCGGAGCGCATGCGGGTGTTTCTGTTGGGCCGGACGGGGCGACGCATCAGGCCATTGAAGACATCGCGATTACTCGGCCGATCGCCAATATGACTGTGCTGGTGCCCTGCGATGTTGAGGAGGCGCGCAAAGTTACGGTGGCGGCGGGGAAATTCGTGGGCCCGGTCTATATGCGATTTGCGCGTGAAAAGACTCCCGTATTCACCACCGCTGAAACGCCCTTCGAAATTGGCAAGGCGTATGTTTTTTGGGCAGAACCCGATGGAAGAAAACCCGATGTTGCGATTGTCGCATGCGGTCCACTGGTGCACAATGCTATTCTTGCCGCGGCAGAGCTTGAAAAAGAGGGAACAAGCGTGCGGGTTATCAATAATCCTTCTGTTAAACCAATGGATGAAAAAACTATTATCGAGGCAGCAAGGGATGCGGGTGCTATGGTGACTGTCGAAGAGCATCAGGTTGCGGGGGGGATGGGTTCAGCGGTCGCAGAAGTACTCGCAAAAAATTATCCAGTGCCAATGGAATTTGTTGGCGTCCAGAACCGGTTTGGTGAGTCAGGAGAACCCTCCGAGCTCATCGAGCGCTTTGGGATGGGAGTTAAGCACATTCTAGAGGCGGTTAAACGCGTACGTGAGCGCAAAAGAGACTGATTATGGTTAACTTTCCCAATCCACAGTTTACTGTTGATTAGTGGCTCCAGTCAGCTTATAATATGAAATAGAAAATGGGCCCCAGGCGGTTCATTCTAGGGAAAGAACTCACGCCAAGAATGGAGTGCGGTTTCTTCCATCATAGATAGTCAGAAAATTGAAAAGGAGGAAGACAGTAAAACATTCCAGGAAGGCGGGATGTTTTTTCGTTTTTATTCTCGAACTCTCACGCATGAAACCGAATTCTTTCTATAGCCCACCATCTGTTGCGGTACTCCTGTTAGTTGCCGTTATGATTTTTGCCTATGCGGCGATGAGGGCTCCTGATCCACTGTTTCATTGGCTACGGATCGATCAGAGAGGGTCACCAGCCGCAACGTTGCAGACCGCAGCAGTTTATCAGACGCAGCAAAATATCACCCTGCGATCTCTGACTAGTCAGGTTGTAGCTGTCACCTGGAGTACTGCTTCACCAATGTATGCGAGTGTTGAATATAAGACCACTCCTTTTATTGGAAACACAAGAGAAGGATCTTTTTTCCCGCTCACTTCAATGTCGCCGGTTAATTATACGAAAGTTGCGTCGACGAGAAATGACTTATGCCTCACAGATCTTACTCCCAGTACGTTGTATTACGTTCGGGTTTGGAACAAAGATTCGCAAGGAGTTGAATCGGTGTCTCCAGTATTTACCGTTTCCACTCCCTCTCCGCCAGCCAATGCATTTACGTTCTCCAAACAATGGTTTGGCCTTCAGCTTGCGGGGGAATGGAGATCTCTTGACTCCGAAAAATATGATGCATGGAATAAAGATTATATTCGGAACATCAGGGTCCTAGAACAGTGGGATGAACTGCAACCATCTCCCAATCAATATATATGGTCATTCCAGAAAAATGGCAAAGGGTACGGCATAGATGATCAATTGGCCGAGATTCTTCAGCGCGACGCACAACAGCCAAAACTCGGTTCAAGTAAATTCATCCGGATGGTTCTTCAACATGGCGGTTCTGCATACGGTCCTCAAGTGCCTACCTGGGCCAACGAAGGAGTTGAGACACTTCCTAATGCAAAAAATCCCGATGATGATAAATTCCTCCGTTGGGACCCTCAATATTCATGTCGGCTTTGGCAAGCAATTAAAACTATGGGAGATCGGTATGATACAAATCCGAAGATCAATACCGTATCCATGCCGACCAATAGCAGGACGGGTGAGATGCCGGCAAGCCCATCTATGATTGCATTATGGCAACAATTGAACTATTCCAATAACGATATCGCCCGGAACCTAAAGTGGTATTACGAATCAAATGCTAATGTTTTTTCCGAATCGTTCCCTCAAAAGCGCTTTGAAATGAATATGGGGCAGATCCAGGTTCCTGATCCGGATAACGGCGGGATTGATGTCAGCTTGAGCATTCTTGATGAGCTGGCAACGCTTTATCCGAAGCGCATTACTTACGGAAGCACCGGAGCGGGTGGGATTCGTGCAACATATATCAACCGCTATCAAAATAAAACTCCTGTCGGAATCTATACTGAAATCCCTGACGCAAATAGCGTTACTCCCGATCTTGATCTGCAGAACTTCTTTACTACTTATATATGGCCCATTGGCGATACGGGAGGGATGATGGGGTATGTCACAATAAAAGATGATGGCCTCGGAATTTCCCCGACTCGAGGATGCGGAGGCCCCATCGGCTGCTGGAAAGACTATCAGCCGCTTATCAATGTCTTAAATTTCGCGGAATCGAAATTCTTGAGTTACCGCGGCGGCCCACCACCCCCCCCACCTCCAACCCTTAACTACTCTCTCTCCACAAGCGGGGGCATTACTGTTGTCCAAGGCAACTCCGGCCTAAACACCCTCACCGCAACTTTGAGTTCCGGAACGTCCCAATCTATTTCTTTCTCTGCCTCTGGTCTGCCCGCTGGTGCATCATCATCTTTCAGCCCCACCTCCTGCACTCCGACCTGCACATCAACCCTAACTATTTCCACTACTGCTTCAAC
>JACOZA010000055.1 GCA_016181565.1 Candidatus Sungiibacteriota bacterium | reverse complement strand
TGGTACGCGGCGAGAGCATTCGAGACATTATGCTTCCCCGGTATTTTTATTATGTTCTCTATTTTCCTTGCGGCAGGGGAGCGTAACGAATACCAGATTATTTTCAAATTTTTAACTTCCGCAATTTTCCCGATCTTTTTTTTCAGACCGATGAGCGGTTTTGAACTCTTATTCAAAATGAGCGTTCCGCCGATTTTTGTATTGCCGAGAAACTTCAGAAAGTTCTTTTTGATATTGGCTATGTTTTTATATGTATCAAGGTGTTCATTGTCGATATTGGTCACAATCGCGAAAGCGGGGGAGTAGTGTAAAAAAGATTTTCCGAACTCGTCCGCTTCTAAAGCAAGAAACGTTCCGTGTCCGGCGCGGAAGTTTTTTCCGCCGAATTCCTTGAGCTTCGCCCCCACGATCACCGTCGGATCCAAACCGCCTTTTATCATGACGAGCGATGCAAGCGCGGTTGTGGTGCTCTTCCCGTGAGCCCCGGCCACGGCGATGGTCGTATATGTTCGGGTAAGTTCTCCCACTATCTCGGGATAAGGGGCAACTCTTACGCCGCGTCGCCGCGCCTCGCGAAGCTCCGGGTTTGAACTCCGTATGGCCTGGCTATAAATGACGAGAGCAAGGCCCGCAGGCAGATTGCCCTTTTTATGCCCAATTTTGACTTTTACGCCCTCTTTTGCCAACTCTTTAGTAATCCCGCTCCACGCCAAATCCGAGCCGGAAACAGCCCATTTTCGGGCCTTATAATACCTCGCAAGGGCGCTCATCCCGATGCCGCCGATGCCGATGAAATAAACCCACTTGGTTGACTTTTTGGCTGCCATTATTTAGATTATAGTCAGTTTGCTTCATTTGATAATAGGGGGGCTCATGAGCAAAGCTAAGGCCGGCACCGCATTCAACTGTCAGATAACCGGGATACTCTGCAAAAGCGAAGAACCGTCACCGCGGTTTATGATCAAGGGTAATGGATTCGAGACCTCATCTTCCCGAGGGGTGGTTCGGAAAACACCGATACGTAAGGTCTGCGTTGATGTGGACTTGAGGGGCGAGAACCTCTATCTCGAAACTATTCCCCCGGGAACTAAGGTTACGTGGACAGAGTTTACGGCACAAGGGGAAAGTGGGCGTGTTCATAACTGCTCGATAGTGATTATCCACCAGCGGCGCAAGACGGATAAAACCCGCTGATGCCTCGGTCCTCCCGGCGCGCCAATAAGAAAAAGTGGCCTATTAAGACCCGCAAAGGCAAACAACGCCGCAAGAAATGATCTTGCGGCCGTTCTATTTTTACTCTCTCCGACTGGCGGGGGATACCGGGTTTTTCTATATTCTACCTGTCGCACAAGATACCTTTTACGACATTAGCAATGCTAATGTCGTAATCGTAAAAGGTCACGTTTGTTTTGCAACAGCAATGGCTATCGCAAAACAGTTAAATTCTAGATACTAGATACCAGATTCTAGATTCTAAATCAGCGACAGCCCCAGCTTAATCAGGTTTATGAAAAGAGAAAAAAACCAATCAACAGGTTGCCGGCGAATTTCAACACATCGGTCAAATTGGTGCCGCCGGTCGTGTCAGAAAACCAGCTATTAACCTTGAGCCACGTATTCCTGACGCTAAAATCTGTTCCCGTGTTTTGTAAGCTATTGATAAAATCGCTCACGGGGCCTCCCGCCGGCAATTGATTCTTCAACGCGTCTAAACCGGGCGCCTGCTGTTGGGCAAAACTCAAATGAGAAAATACGATCGCGAAGGAAAAAAGTATTAGTAAAATTGTTGACACCATTTGCTTTTGCTTCATATTGTTACTCTCGTTGTTTTCGCATCTTTTAATAAGTTCGGATAAATTTCTTGACACATGACACTTGACACATGACGCTTTTACAAATACCCCAGCGGGTTCAAATCACCTCCGTAGGGCATCTGTCCGCACACCTTGCTCGGACCCATATAGAATGTCGACCCGGCGTATACGGTATAGTGCAGATGAGGGCCGGTGGCATAGCCGGTTCGGCCGGAATAGCCGATAACGTCTCCCCTCTTTACTGTATCACCTTTTTGGACAATTTGCCTGGAGAGGTGCGCATAAAGCGTAACCAGGTTATTTTCATGTTTGATGACGATAAACTTTCCGTATGCTCCGCGGCGGCAATATAAATCTTGGTTCCCCATGGCCGCCACGGTTCCGCCCTCGGACGCGAGTATCGGTGTGCCGACGGGCGCGCCGATGTCGATGCCGTTATGCCACTTGCCTTTATATCCGAATTCCGCGAATCGCGTTGCCCCATAGTCCTGCGTCAAGGCCGCTTTAGAAATATTAATCGGCATCGCGAGCACTCCTGGCTTGAGCGGCGGCAACGTGGACGGGTCGATCTTCGTTCTCAACACCGCGTCCAGCGTTTCCACTTCTTGGGCGATTTGGCGTTGCTGCTTCTCGAGTTCGGAAACTTGTTTCGCGAAGGTGCTTTCTTTGTTTTTCGTCACTTGCAGGAGGTATTCCCGTTCGCTCTTTTGGTCTTGCACAATCGACTTTTTGTTCGTCAGATCTTGCTTATGAGAAGAAGCACTGCCTCTTTTATTATTGGCCTCGCCGATTTTTTTGTTATACGCGTCGTGAAGGGCGTTGAGATTTTCGATGTCAACGCTTAACTTGTTTTGGAGATTGGCGATGGTTTGGGCTTCCAGGGCGCCTTCCGCCAAGCTGTCGTTCTGCAGAAATGTCATCAACAGATTCGCGTCGATCCGATCATTTCTTTGAAGCTCCACAAGCGTGCTTTCTATGGCATTTCTCTTGTCTCCTATGGAAGCGTTGATATCTTTCAAGTCGTAGCTCAAAGAATCAACTTCCAGGTTGAGTTTCTGAATGGAAATCTCGTCCGATTTTATGCTTAAATTCAGATGGTTAATATTGCTCTGCAAACTATTCAGTTCTTTCTGCAGGGTTTTGCGCTCGCCCTGCACGCTTTCCAAACTTTTTTTCGTGCTTTCAAGCTGGTTGTTGATGTCCTCGAGCTGTTTTGCTTTCGTTTGAATCTGGTTGGCAAGTTCTTCCCGCGTAAGAGAGGAAGGAGCCGATTCTGCCGCGCCCGATCGCGCGGGAACCGAAAGCAGATTCACTATCAATATCAGCAATAATAGTTTTGCCGGAGCCCCAGAAATTCTAAACATTTCGTAGTTTTTCAATCGCGATCCCCAATCTTCGGAGAACCTCCTTTTTGCCAAGAATTTCGGCGATTTCCATGGGATCCGGAGAAGCCGGGAGCCCCGAAAGAGCGGCCCGAAGCGGCCAAAACACAGAACCCCTCCCCTCTTGCTCTATAAGCGGGGCAAGGGCCTCCCCGATGGTATTTTTTTTGAATTCTTCGAGGCCGTCCAAGATCTTCGCGGTTTTTTCGAGGACGATTTTCACCTTCGATAAGTCCTCTTTTTGCCAGGCGAGGAGCGTCGGTTGATACTCCGGCAGTTGAAAAAAGAAACCGGCGGTGTCCGCGAAATCGCCGAACGTCGTTATTCGTTCCCGCTCCACGCTCACCACGTTCGTCAAAAACGCTTTCGTGGTTGTTGTGATGCCAGCCGCTTCCAGTACGGGTCTCAGCTTATTCACGATTTCTTTGTCGCTTAATTTCTCAAGATGTTTTTTCTGCAACCATTCGAGTTTTTTTACGTCAAACACTGCCCCGGCTTTCTGAACTCGCTTGAGGTCAAACTCTCCGATCAGTTCATCGGGAGAAAACACCTCCCTATCCCCTTTCGGGTGCCAGCCCAAAAACGCGCAGAAATTCACCACGGCTTCGGGCAAATATCCCTGCCTCTTATAGTCCAAAAGCGACGTCTCGGCAAAACGCTTAGAGAGTTTGCTTCGGTCAGCGTTCAATATGAGCGGCAGGTGGGCATAGGTCGGTTCCCGGAATCCCAACGCTCTTTGCAGTAAAATCTGCCGCGGCGTATTCGAGAGAAGGTCTTCCCCGCGAATCACATGGCTCACCCGCATCTCCTCATCGTCAACCACCACGGCGAGATGGTGGAATGGGCTCTTTATGTCTTTCGCAATTGCGATGTCTCCGAAAAGAGACGCGTCAAACGCGACGGTGCCGCGTATCACGTCCTTAAATTCCACTTTGACTTCCGGCATCTTAAACCGTATGACCTGCGGTTCTTTTCCTTTGGGCGGCTCGGATAAATTTCTGCAGTGGCCGCCATACTTCGGAGGAAGACCCTGC
>JACOZA010000071.1 GCA_016181565.1 Candidatus Sungiibacteriota bacterium | reverse complement strand
TTGGCGTTAAAGATCTGCGGCATGGCCAAGCGCGAGGGCGTGGGCGCCATCGTCATCGGTCTCCCCAGGATTATTGCGGGGATGGATGCCAGCCTGCGAGAAGAAATATTGTCTGTGGCACGTGAGCTGGAGAAGGCTTGCAAGCTGCCTGTCATATTGCAGGATGAGACACTGACAACCAAAATCGCCCAAAAGCATTCGGCCAAAAATGTTGATGCCGCCGCCGCAGCCTTGATCTTGCAGAGTTTTTTAGATCGAAAGAATAGAGTATTATAGAAGTGATGAGGCTCTCCTGGATAATCCCGACTTACAATGAAGAGCGCCGCATTGAGAAAACAGTCCGAGAGGTCGAGAGTTATTTGCGGCCCAAAGGATTTCAATATGAAATATTGGTTGTGGATAATGGATCGCGCGATCGCACCTCAAGCATCATTGAGAACTTAAGATCGGAAATTCCGTCACTGCGGCTTCTCCACGGCACTGTCCCGGGCAAAGGAGGCGCTGTTAAGCGGGGGATGTTGGACGCTAAAGGCGATATTCGGCTTTTTTCGGACGCGGATAATTCAACCTCGCCCGATCACTTCGACAAAATGGAGCCGCTTTTTGCCAAGGGATGCGAGGTAGCAGTTTCATCACGCGATCCTAAGGACGCGGCCGGCGCGGGACGCGATATTAAGGAACCGGTATACCGCGAAATGCTCGGGAATCTCGGCAACATCATCATTCAAACATTTGGCGTGTGGGGGATTTGGGATACGCAAAATGGTTTTAAGGCCTGCACCGCCGCCGCCGCCGATAAAATTTTCTCCCAAATGAAAATTCGAGGATTCGCTTTCGATATTGAAATGCTGGCGCTCGCGAAAAGATATAATTACAAACTCTGCGTTATCCCCGTCAAGTGGCGTTTCGATCCGGACAGCAAGGTGACCTTAACAGCCTACCTTTCTGTATTTCTTGATGTCTTTCGCATTCGCTGGAATTTAATCCGCGGCGTGTATGCCAGGCAGTGAAAATCCAAAGCCCATTTCAAAGTACTCCGAACTCCGCCAAGACATTGTGTCGGGGGACTGGGTGGTGATTGCGACCGGCCGGGCGCGCCGCCCGAACGATTTTATTGTCGCAGCGAAAGCGGGGAAGAATAAAGACGATAAGGACTGCCCCTTTGAAAAGCTTGAGGACAGCGCCTTGCTGATTATTACCCGCGGCAACGAGCATTTTGCCGATTTATGGCAGGCCGGAGCCAAAGCCAAAGATTGGTTTATCGAGGTCATCCCCAATAAGTTTCCGGCCTTCACCCCGCGCCAACTCTGCCCCTCGGTGGCGGTGGAAGGCGTGTATCGCCAGATTGGCGGCGTGGGCTTTCACGAAGTGATCGTCATGCGCCCGCATGACCGATCTATCGCCTTGATGTCGGTTGAAGAAGTGACGCTGCTGGTCACGGCCTACCGCGAGCGGTTCAAAACCTTAAAACCCGAGCAGTGCGTCCAGTACGTTTCCGTCATCCATAATCACGGCCCGGAATCGGGAGCTTCAATAGTGCACCCGCATTCGCAGCTAATCGCCATTCCCGTCATTCCTCCCGACGTTTTTAAATCGCTCGCGGGGTCTCTGCGCTATTTTACGGAACGCCAGGCCTGCGTCCACTGCGCCATGATTGAGTACGAAGCGCGGACAAAACTTCGCGTAATTTTTGAAAATGAAAAGTTTATCGCTTTTGCGCCTTATGCCTCGCGGGCGGCGTTTGAAATACGCATCTTCCCCAAATCCCACCGCGCCGATTTTGAGAATATTCCGGAGGAAGATTTGAAACCGTTTGCCCAGGCCCTGCAGCGGACGCTCGCGGTCCTCTACCACGGTTTGAAAAATCCTTCGTATAATTTCTTCATCCATACGGCGCCCACCGACGGCGGGAGATATGCCCATTATCACTGGCACCTAGAAATTCTTCCCAAGACCTCGATCTGGGGAGGGTTCGAGTTCGGCACGGGCATTGAGATTTCGACGATTGCGCCGGAGGACGCCGCCGCATTTCTCCGTTCCGTAAAATTGCCGCCGCTTCGGCAGAGAGAGCCATGACAAGAAAACGCCTCATTGTATGTAACTGGAAGATGAATCCCCAAACGGAGTCGGAGGCACTCGACCTTTTTGGCGCGACCCTGGCTGCCGCGAAGGCCGCACCTGGAGCGACGGTGATTGTGGCACCGCCATTTCCATTTTTGAGTGCGATCGAAAATCGTTTCGGCCTTGCTCAAGCCGAGGCGAATCATCATGCTCAGATTTATCTTGCGGCGCAGGACGTTTTTTGGGAGCGCGATGGGTCTTTTACGGGAGAAGTTTCGGCTGTTATGGAAAAAAATGTTGGTGTGACGCACGTCATCATTGGGCACTCTGAACGGAGGCGATTTTTGGGCGAAACCGATGACATGGTTGCCAAAAAATTAAAAAAAGCTCTTGAGTCTGGACTCATACCGATTCTTTGCATTGGTGAGGAAGAGCGTCCCGCGGGGGAGATTCCGGAGCGTGTCGGGGAGGAATTACAGAGCGCAGTAGTCGGTTTGAATCCTACTTTGCTTGAAACTCTCGTCGTGGCCTACGAACCGGTCTGGGCGATCGGCAGCGGCACGCCTGATACGCCCGAGGGGATGCAAAAAGCCGCGCTCTATATCCGCAAAGTTTTGACAGAATGCTGCGGTGAATCTGCAGCCGATAAAATACGCATTTTATACGGCGGCTCTGTCACGGCCGCCAACGTGGCCGCATTCTTTGAGGAAACCGGCGGCCAAGTTGCGGGCGTTCTCGTCGGCGGCGCAAGTCTCTATGCCGACGAAGTAGATAAAATTATCAAGACTGTTAATCTAATTCCCGCGGATATGAATGCGCGTTAATCGTTGGCACGCGCGATAGTCACATACTTCCACCAAGTTGAGAGTGCGGAAAGGAAGGGGAGGATGAACATAAGGTAACGAAGCTCGACAAGCTGCTTCAGGGCCCAGGCCAAAATCCCGGATTCGCGGAGAAAGATAAGGTCCGCAATCGCGTATTTTCTGCCCACCGCGAGGATGAAGGGGTATTTTTTCGATGGGAAGAACGGCCGCTTCGGTTTCCCTTTAATGTCGGCGATGATATTGGTGGCGGCAATCTTCGCTTCGGCTTCGGCGATCGGGACATTCCAGGGAAGCGGCCGATGGGTTCGCGGGTCAACAAAGGCGGCATTGTCTCCAATGGCGAATATTTTCGGTTCCACCTCCAAGTATGAATTGACCGGCACCGATTGTTTGGGCGTCAGTGTGACGCCGAGGGTTGTTAAAACACTCGATGCCCGTACCCCGCCCGCCCATACTAGGACCGTATAGGGCAGAGTGGAGGCGTCTTTCAATGTAATTTTATCCTTCTCGACGGCGGTGATGGCGGTATGGGTTTTTACGGTTACGCCGATCCGGCTTAGTCGCTGCCGTGCCTTGGCCACAAGCCAGTGATCGAAACCCGCGAGGATCTCGGGGCCGGCCTCGACGAGCGTGACCTCGACTTGGCAGTTATGCGGCGCGTGATACATGTCGCGGAGCTCACAGATGAAGTTTTCAAATTCCGCAGCGACTTCAACGCCCGAGGCTCCGCCGCCGGCGATGACAATCTTTGCCACCGGCTCCTTTGATTCAATGACATCCTGGATGCGGTCTCGAAGTCGAACCGCATCCGCTAAGGTTTTAAGCGGGTAGCCGTGCTCTTGGGCGCCCGGGATATTGAAGTAGGCGGTTTCTGATCCCAAGGCGAGCAGTAAATATTCGTAGGAGATCTCTTCGCCATTATCACAGCGGATTTCTTTGCGCTGCCGGTCGATGGAGACAATCTGCTGTTCCTGCCATTCCACCAGCGTCTTGTCAAAGATACTGGCCAGGGGAATAGTGATTGAGGACTTAACGTAATCCAGCGCGCGCGTTCCTTGCGGTATCGAGGCAATTTCGTAAAGAGCGGGAGTATACAAGTGCGAGCGGTGTTTGTTGACGATAACGATTTGGTACCGGTCGCGTAGCCGTCGGTTTCGTTTGAACGCTTTGTCGAGCAAGAGTGCGGCCGTAATCCCTCCGAACCCGGCTCCGGCAATGACGATATTCTTTTTTGTATGCTGCATGTGGCCATTATAACAACATTCGGATAAAATAGAGAACAATGACGCTACGGGATATCAGGAGCGCGAAGGTGAAAGACAAGCGCGTGATTATTCGGGTTGATATGAATGTGCCGTTTAGCGCAAGGGGGCGCATCGCGGATACTTTCCGCATAAAGGAAAGCTTGGCAACGATTCGCTGGATTCTCTCTCGGGGCGGAAAGGTGTTTGTATTACTGCATCGGTCGCGGCCTCGAGGCTTTGAGCGAAAGTATTCCATTGCCCCCATAGCGGCGCGAGCGGCGGGACTCTTGCGTCAGCCGGTAAAAATTGTTCGCAACCCTATTAAGGAAGACCCCCATGCCTATCGGAATTATGCAGTGCTCTTTTGCGAGAATATTCGCTTCTTCGCGGGCGAAGAAGCGAACACGGCATCGTTTTCTCGGGCGCTGGCGCGCTGGGGGGAGCTCTTTGTGAATGACGCGTTCGCGGTTTCCCACCGCCGTTCCGCATCGGTCGTGGGTTTGCCTAAATTCTTGCCGTCGTACGGGGGACTTTTGTTGCTTCGCGAGGTTCGAGCGCTCACAGCAGTGTTTACCAGGCCGCGGCGTCCGTTGCTTGTCATCTTGGGCGGAGCCAAAATTTCGACAAAGATTCCCTACATTGCGGGATTATTGAAAAAAGCGGATAGGGTTGTCCTCGGCGGGGCGCTGTTAAATACGGTGCTGGCCGCGAAAAGATTGGAGGTCGGGCGTTCATTAATTGAGCCGGCCATGTTTCGAGAGTCAAGGAAACTTTTGCGCCAGCAGAAGTTGTTTCTCCCGGGGGATGTGGTGGTGACGAAAGGCCCCCAACGGGCAGGCAAACGGCGCACTGTCGCCGTCGGCCGCATCGAAGAGAAGGACTATATTCTTGATATTGGCTCCCGCGGGAGCGGGGCGATTCAGCGCCTGATTAAAAGCGCGAGGACGATTTTGTGGAACGGCCCCTTGGGCAACGTGGACCTTCCGGGGGGCGAAGGCGCAACGCTTATACTCCTTCGGGCTCTCTTACGGGCGCGGGGAAACGCCGTGATTGGCGGCGGAGATCTTGGCGCCCTGCTTAAAAAGATCCGGACAAGATCAAGGCGTATCTATGTTTCGACTGGCGGGGGAGCGACGCTTGAATTTGTGGCGCGCGGCACGCTTCCCGGAATTGAGGCGCTTAAAAAGACCTAATCTATGTGGTTTTCCAGCGGTGAAGAGTTTAAGGAAGTCATGGGGCATGAGATCAACGGCACGTGGTATCCGCGCGTGACGAAGATTCTGGACATTAAATCCAAGCCGGCTCTCGATAAATTTTTTCAGGAGATGGGTTCCTATGAGTCCGCCGAAGAAGTCAAAAATAAATCGGCGGAGGAAGGATCTTTGGTGCATGGGGTGGCGCAGAAACTTTTAGTCGGCCAAGAAGTCGAGATTCCTTCGGAAATGGAACCGGCGATCGCAAAACTTCTTGATTTCAATCAGGAACGCAAAATGACATTTCATCCCGAATTTATCGAGCGGCAGATTTGGTCGCGCACTCATCGCTACGCCGGCACGGTTGATGCCCTCGCCACCATTGACGGCAAATTCGGCGTTTTGGATATCAAAACCTCGCCCGGTTTTTATCCCGAGTACAATTTGCAGACCGCCGCTTATCTTCAGGCCCTGCAAGAATATGAAATAAAGAAGACTCTGGCGCTCGCGCGCCACATCGAAACGCGCTGGATCCTGCGCATTAACCAGCACAGTCTTTGCCGGCGCTGCGGCGCCAAACTCCGCGCCAAAGGCGGCCGGTCGAAAATTAGAAACGGCAGATCGAAAACCATGGCACCCTGTCCCGAGGCCGAACATGAATGGGGCGAGATCGAGGGCGACATCGAACTCAAGGAATTTCCCTATTATTTCAAAGATGCGAGAGCCTTTCTGGCCGCCAAAACTCTCTGGGAATGGGAGAATGACTATTGGCTAAAACAAATTGGGTATTTGAGATGAAGCCTCGAATCTCATGGCGAGATTTCTAAGGGCGATATGAAAGAAAAAATTGCGCATCACATAGTGGTCTATACCGACGGCGGGTCGCGGGGCAATCCCGGGCCGGCGGCCATTGGCGTAGTGATAACCGATGCCCAAGGCAACCATATTAAATCATACGGCGAGACGATTGGGACTAAAACCAACAATGAAGCCGAGTATCAAGCCGTAATTTTTGCGCTGAAAAAAATCAAGGCGCTGGCGGGGAAAGAAAAAACCCGCGAGATGTCAGTTGAGGTGCGGGCGGATTCGGAGTTGCTGGTTCGGCAATTGAATCATGAATATAAGATTGAGAGCGAGACGGTGGTCCCGCTTTTTATCCAGATCTGGAATTTAACGCTTGACTACAAATCGGTTTCATTCAGGCACGTCCCGCGGGATAAAAACCGTGAAGCCGACCGCATGGTCAATCGGGCGCTTGATAACCAATCAGCAAAGTTGTTTTGAAAATGTCATGAAGAATTTTCTAATCTTTGGAGATAGCATCGCGTACGGATATGGGGATCCAAAAAATGGCTGGGTCGGACGTTTAAGAGAGACAATGTGGGACAAAAACTTTGTCTACAATCTTGGGATTTCCGGAGATACAACAACAGAAGTTTTGGGCCGTCTCGATTTTGAAGCCAAGCAAAGAATCGATTCTGATGATGAGAATGTCTGTGTCTTTGCGGTCGGTCTCAATGATTCGATTTTTTTGATCGATCGCGGGATATTTCAGACAGAACTCGATAAGTTTTCAGAAAATATTCAGCAAATATCCATTCATGCAGGCACTTTTTCGTCTCAGGTGATTTTTATTGGTTTGACTCCAGTGGATGAGAGAAAAACCAATCCCATATCTTGGGCACCGAATAAAGTTTATAAAAATCAATCAATCGAGGCTTATAATCATGCGCTCAAGTCATTTTGTGACGAATCCCGATTGCCCTTTATCGATGTTTTATCGCAGTGGCGGAAAGAGGAGTATATTGGTTGGCTCTATGATGGTGTGCATCCGAACGCCCAAGGGCACGATAAGTTATTTGAGCAGATTGCGCCTTTTTTGACTTAAAGTTAATTTCATAATATAATAAACAACTCGTGCTCGCGCACGAGGTTCGCATTTATGCGGAAAACCACTAAAGCCACATATCGCATCTTCTGGCGGCATCTCCGGCCCTATCGCCGGTTCTTTTGGCTGGCGATTGCGATGGCAGTTATTGGAACCCTGATTGATGTCGCGACTCCGCTTTTCTATAAAAGATTCTTCGACATTTTGGCTTCAGGCGGGCCTATCGGCGCCGCCTCCGGGGCGCTTTTGGTGATAATTCTTGAGGTATTGGGGCTGCATACTATTAGCTGGTTGACATCGCGCGTATCTTTTTTCGTCGTGATTTTTCTTGAACTTCGGGTGATGAATGATCTCACCAACACCGCGTTCCAATATCTCCATGGGCACTCGTACGGATTCTTCATAAATCGGTTTGCAGGAGCGCTCGTCCGCAAGGTGAATCGACTGGCGAGCGCTTTTGAAGGCGTGGGGGACAAACTCTACTGGGATCTTCTGCCTTTGGTGCTGCGCACGACTCTGATACTGGCGATCCTATTCGCCAAAAACACGCTGCTGGGCGCCGTGATGGCGGTTTGGGCGGCGGCTTTTATGGCGATCAACTACGCCCTCACCATGTATAAGTTAAATTATGATATTCAGGCCGCCGAATCAGATACGAAGACGACGGCGCATTTGGCGGATACCGTGACCAACCAGGCCAACATCAAGCTCTTTACTCGATTCCAGGAAGAACTTAACTCCTTCAGGAAAGTGACAGAAGATAATTTCCAGAAGCATTGGAAAGCCTGGAAGCTGGGCGGGACAATCGAGGCGGTCCAAGCGGCCCTCACCACACTGCTTGAGTTTGGAATTTTCTACATCGCTATCCAGCTCTGGACGCGCGGCGCTCTGACGGTTGGGGACTTTGTTCTTTTGCAGGCTTATGTTTTGCAGATGGTCTGGCGGCTCTGGGACTTCGGACGGATTTTCCGGCAATTGTATCGAAATCTTGCGGATGCAGAAGAGATGATCGAGATTCTTGAAACTCCCCACGAAATTCAGAATCGGCCGGGAGCCCCCGCTTTAAAAATTCGCCAAGGCGAAGTCGCATTCGAGAACGTGCGTTTCAGTTATCATAAAGGACGAGATGTGATTCGTGACTTTAATCTTACGATCCGCTCCGGCGAAAAAGTCGGATTCGTCGGACCCTCGGGCGCCGGCAAAACTACTCTTTCGGCGTTGCTTCTGCGATTCTTTAATCTTCCCAACGGGAAAATTTTAATTGACGGCCAAAACATTGCCGATGTGACCCAGGAGTCACTGCGCGCTAATGTGGCGTTGGTGCCGCAGGAGCCCATTCTCTTCCACCGAACGCTGATGGAGAACATTCGCTACGGACGCGAAGGCGCGACGGATGCAGAGGTGATGGCATCAGCAGAGCTCGCGCACTGCAGCGAGTTTATTGAGCGGCTGCCCGATAAGTACCATACGCTGGTTGGCGAGCGGGGGATTAAGCTTTCGGGCGGCGAACGCCAGCGGGTGGCGATCGCTCGGGCTATTCTTAAAAGTGCCCCAATCCTCGTGCTGGATGAAGCGACATCCAGCTTGGATTCGCACTCGGAGGCCTTGATTCAGGATGCGCTGGGGAAGCTCATGCGTGGGAAAACCACGATTGTGATTGCGCATCGGCTCTCAACCATTATGCGGATGGATCGGATCGTTGTGATGCGCCGCGGCGAGATTAAAGAAGTCGGATCGCACGACAGGCTGATTCAGAATCCCCAGAGTCTTTATAAAAAACTTTGGGAACTGCAGGTCGGCGGATTCATTAAGTAGTCAGTCACTGCGAATCAAAATCCCCGCCGGTAAGGCGGGGATTTTGGCGACTATGGCAGCACATCCGTAAGCCGAATTCTGTTTAGCGCGCGCAGCGCGCGTTTACTGACTACCGACCACAGACCACGGACTACGGCATTTAATTTGCTGTAGACGGTAGTCAGTAGACTGTAGTCCGTGAGCGCGTGCTACGCACGCCATATGGCCATCTATCTTGACGCACGATTACTCGTGCGCTCTGCCGAAAGGCAAGCGGACTACTTGTCACCGCGCCCCGCGCGCAGAGTTCAGAGCTTAGAACTAAGAGCTTAGAGTTTAGTTAAGATTCTAATCTCTTAGTTCTGTCCGCTAAGTTCTGCGTGCGAAGCACGGTGTTTGTCCTTGCACCAGATAGGGTTTTCCGCCCCAATCTTTTACAAAATTAGGGAGTTCCGTTTTACGAAACACTTTTCACCTTTCTCCGGCACCTCCTTATCAACTATTCGCTTGCATGAAGCAATAGCATTCAAAGAGGTGCCGGATAGTATAGTCTCTGTGGCACTGATCCCGCCAGCGCGCCCCGCGCGCAGAGTTCAGAACTTAGAATTCAGAGCTAAGAGCTTAGTTGAAATCCTAAACTCTAATCTCTTAGTTCTGTCAGCTAAACTCTGCGTGCGAAGCACGCCGGGGCGGCCGTTAGCCGCTATCTAGGCCGCGCACAGCGCGGAAACTCCAGTTCAGTTCTTGGTTGGTTAGTTCTTGGTTTTGGTTATTGGTTTTAAGTTTTAGTTACTTGTTTAATATAGTAACTCTAACCATCAACTGATAACTAGAACCATCAACCATCAACTAAAAACTAATTGGGATTTCCGTGCCATGCACGGCAGTGTTCGGACTTTCCTCCCCAGCACGCCCCGCGCGCAGAGTTCAGAGCTAAGAGCTAAGAACTTAGAGTTTAGTTAAAATTTTAAGCTCTAATCTCTTAGTTCTGTCCGCTAAACTCTGCGTGCGAAGCACGCCGGGGCGGCCATCTCAATGTGCTGACGGGCTGGATTATAACGCAAGGCGTGATTTTTGGCAATACGCCGGAGAACTTGACTAAGACGGTTGACGCCTGAATTTAACTTCGTCTACAATAGGGCTAGCCATATCCCAGGGAAGGGTTAGCTTATTTTTTTTATAATTATTACCTGACACGTGAATATGATGAATCCCGACGTCCGAGCTTCATGGGAAGCTGAACAATATGATAGTCAAGAGCCCGCGGTCGCGATACGGGAAGGGGAATTCCCCACGAGTGAGAGTTGGTGGCGGCGAGTCGCCAGGTGGTCGCTTTATGCGATTGCGTTTTTAGCTCCCCTTCTTTTTCTTTCGTACACCATACCGCCGACGTTCATCAAACAAGTTGCAGTTTCAGTTCTGGCCTTTGTGGCGTTTATCTCGTGGCTCGGCGAGTCGCTGCTCTCCGGTAGAGTCTATTACAAACGCTCCCTGATCAATCTCGCGTTGGGAGCTCTCTTGCTGGCGCTTTTCCTAGCCACGCTATTTTCACCCCAAGCTCTCCACGGTCTCATCGGCAGCGACGACACGGGGGAGCGTTTTGCGAGTTTTCTCGTGTTTGCGGTGATCTTTTTTGTGGCGGGCGGGGTGTTCTACACAGAAAAAGAATCTCGCAGGCTTGTCTGGTGGCTGCTGGGAGGCGGTTTCTTGCTCTCGGTATTAACCTTGGTTCAGTTTTTTGCGCCAAGCCGGGTTCCGTTTTCAGCCCTGGCACGCGTGGATGTAAATCCTGTGGGCACGGTCAATGGCGTCGCGACTGTCCTGGGTTTCTATCTTGTGTTTGCCGCCGGTGTTCTAGCCACCGCGGGAGCGGCCCTCCGCAACGCTTGGATTCGCGTCGGCCTGGTTCTTTTGGTTCTCACAACCCTTGCGAGCCTGGTGGTGGTCAACTTCCGCTCGGTATGGATTGCCTTGGCCGCGGCACTGATTGTCTTGCTGGGGCTGCAGTTTCGGTTAGCCAGTCACGTTAGCGAGAACGTTTCATTTCTGCGGCGGCGGGGGTTTGCAGTTCTTTTTCTGCTGCTGGCGCTGGCGATATTCTTCATTCTTGCGAATGCAACCGTTGTTCGCGTCGAAGGTATCCCGCTTGAGGTTAGCCCACCCTACCGCGCCACGATTGATATCGCGAAACAAACGCTGAAAGGCGATGTGCTGTTCGGGTCTGGCCCGGGGACGTTCGGTCTCGATTACAGTCTTTTTCGAGACCCTTCGACTAACCTCACAACTTTCTGGGGAGTCCGCTTTAACAGCGGCATCGCTTTTATGCCGACGGTACTTGCGACGGCCGGAGTTCTCGGCGCACTGGCGCTGACTGTATTTTCACTGGTGACGCTCGTCTCGTTGCTCCGGGCGATCTCGAAACGTACCGATGAAGATCCATTTCTGGCTGGCGGGATGGCGGCGGTGGTTTTTGGGCTGCTCATCTGGTGGCTCTATATGCCCACCTTCACCTTGCAGGTAGTGTTGTTTGTTACGCTGGGGGTTCTTATCGCGCGATTAAATGAAGTGAAGGGAGAAGAACATGAGTCGTGGTGGCGCATTGCCGAGCGGTCGGTGACATTCACAACCCCTTGGGCAACATTCGTGACTTCGCTGGCTATTATCTTTTTGATGGTGGGAGGCGTGGCGTTTCTTTACTACACCATCCAGCAATACGCGGCAGCGGTGTATCTTACGAGGGGAGCCAGTAAGTTTTCCGTAGCGGGCGATGTTGAGGGGGCATTGGCTGACCTGAACCGCGCGGTATCCTTAAGCCCCGATAACGATGGTTATTATCGTTTCTTGTCGCAGGTGGCTTTAGCCAAAGTGCAGCAGATCATCAATACTGCTAATACGGCCCAGAATCCAAATTTATTGGCTGATTTTCAGGCAGCGGTTTCGAATACCATTACTTTCGGTCAAAAGGCGACACAAATTAATCCCAACGAGGCCCTAAACTGGTCAACGCTTGGGCTGGTTTATCAATCACTGGTCCCATTCATTGACGGAGCGGAGAGCGCGGCGTTGGGAGCACATGACAAGGCGATTCAGTTCGATCCTCAAAATCCGACTCACGAATTTAACCGGGCCAGAACCTACCTGGCGCTCGCAGATCGTACGCAGTCTCGCCTAAATCAGCCCGGTATCACTAATCAGGCTGCTCTGCAGCTCACGAAGCAACGCACTGAGACTTTAGATAGCGCCAGGTCGGCATTGGAGAAATCAGTCCAGTTAAAACCCGACTATCCTCAAGCGAATTATTTCTTAGCTCAAGTCCTCATCGTCCAGGGGAATCTCACACGCGCCATCCAGCAAGTAGAAACGGTTCGGTCGCTCGCGCCCTTTGATATCGGTGTCGCTTTCCAGCTCGGCGTTCTCTACTATCAGGCTGGCGATTTTCCCAAAGCTGAAGCCGAATTCTTGCGCGCGATCGCTATCAACGAAAATTACTCGAATGCTCGTTACTTCTTCGGGCTCCTGCTTGATCGGCGCGGCGAGAAGACCAAGGCCTTGGATCAATTCCTACGCATTCAGGCATTGAATCCCGATAACCAGGAAGTAAAAACGATTATGGCAAATTTACGGGCCGGGAAAGCCGCCCTTGACGGTATCTCGCCTCCGGCGCCGCCGCCGACCGAGCGCCGTGAGCCTCCGGTAAGCGATGCCGGAGAATCGCGCAATTAAGGAAATCAAGAATTTCGCAGTTCTCGGTCCCAGAGACTCGGCCAACTATTTCGATAATGGTGTTTAGATTGCTGCAGAAAGAAATTCCGTCCATCCACGGGGCAGCTTTCCTCATCGGGGCCGCTGGTCTCCTGTCACGCATTCTGGGGGTCTTGCGCGATCGGTTGCTGGCTTCTCACTTTGGCGCTTCGCGTACACTCGACGTTTATTACGCCTCATTCCAGATACCGGATTTTCTTTTTACCGTATTTTTGGTCGGCGCCGCCAGTGCTGCGATTGTTCCGTTGCTTATTGAGTACCAGCAGTCAGATGAGAAAAAAGCTTCGCTTCTGATCGGCGGGCTGCTGTCAATTTTTTCGTTCGGTGCGGTTATCCTCTCGTTGTTGGTTGCGGTTCTTGCTCCGTTCCTTGTCAGCATTATCGCGCCG
Source organism: Candidatus Sungiibacteriota bacterium (assembly GCA_016181565.1). Classification (GTDB taxonomy): domain Bacteria; phylum Patescibacteriota; class Minisyncoccia; order Sungbacterales; family JACQCQ01; genus JACOZA01. Next base: position 39 of record JACOZA010000071.1, on the reverse strand, counting down.
GGGTTTCAAACTGACGAGCGGGCACTGATGGTGGTCATG
>JACOZA010000070.1 GCA_016181565.1 Candidatus Sungiibacteriota bacterium | reverse complement strand
TCAAATTGAAAGAGGAAGCACTTGGAAGCTCCGCTTCCAAGTGGGAATTCCTAACTTTTCACTAGCTCTCCAGCAGAAGATGCTCCATGTCGTTTCTCTCTAGCATTGCCGTCAGGGCATCTTCTGCGAAATCCTTGTATTCCGCGATGGTTTGAAATTGTGAAAGGATAACCTCTTTTTCACAAAATCCTCCTTTTCCTCTTTTTCCCTTCAAATATTCTTCCCAACTCGACTTGGAAGCTCCGCCTCCAAGTCGGTGAACGAGGTTGTTAAGATTCACATAGGCGCTTACATGCAGAAGATATTCATTGGCATCAACGTGAACCGCTTTGAAAGGGCCTTGGAACAAGGCCCCCGAGCGCTGGTATTTATTGTTGAAATACTTTGAGAATCCCGAGCAGAGTCGATGCATAAATTTCTCTATTCCCCTATCGGCAACCTGCTTTAACAAAAAATGGTAATGATTCGGGTTAAGGCAATAGCATACAAACTCTACAAGTTTATCCCGTTTCTCGAATCTCAACTTGGAAGCTCCGCTTCCAAGTTGAGATTCGTGTTTTCGAAATGAATTTTCAAAAATGCTCCCTATGGGTTCGATGGTATTGAACTCCTCCATACTCTGCAAAAATCTGGCATAATCTTGCGGATCCATAAAAATAGTACGTTTATTCACGCCCCGGCCGAAAACATGATAGTATTCTTCAGTTATTAGTGGCACCTTACGCATATGTGATGATTCTATAACCGATTCTACGATTCTGATTCTACCACTTGGAAGCTCCGCTTCCAAGTCTTCAAAAGTGGAGCGGCGAAGAAAACGTATGGCGGAGGCGATTGGGAAGTTATAGGATAAGATATGTAGCACATGAAATTTTCCTATCTATCCTCTAATCTCGAAAGGTTGGAAAAGACGGCCTCTCGTAATGAGATGACGCTTCTTCTGGCCGAAGTTCTCAAAAGAGCCGGCCAAGACGAGATAGATAAGGTTTGTTATCTCCTTCTGGGAGAACTCGTCCCCGCGTATCGCGGAATTGAGTTCAGTATGGCGGAAAAAATGATGCTCCGCGTTATTACCGGGGCCTACCGGACGGATAAAACAAGGGTCTTGCGGCTATACAAAGCCGCGGGAGATCTTGGAGACGTTGCTGCGGAGATGGCATCAAGTTTAAAGTTAAAAGTTAAAAGCATGCCCCGTACCGAACCAAAGGTTCTGGTGCGGGGTTTAAAGTTGTCGGTTGTGGATGTTTATGGCAGGTTGTTTGAAATCGCCGAGGATTCGGGGGAGGGAAGCCAGGAACGAAAAGTAAATGCTCTGGCGGAGTTACTCGGACAAGTTGACCCGCTTTCGGCGAAGTTCGTTACCCGCATTCCTATAGGAAAATTGCGCTTGGGGTTTTCCGACGCAACTCTCCTTGACGCGCTCTCCGTTATGGAAAAAGGCGATAAATCCGCCAGAAAAGAAATTGAACGGGCGTACAATGTAACCGCAGATATTGGTTTAATCGCAAAAAAAATAAAATCAGGGGGGCTCGGAGCGTTAAAGCGCGTTGAAGCTCGTCCCGGAATCCCTATAAGGCCCTCGCTTGCGGAGCGCTTGAAAAGTATTGAGGAGGTTATTGAGAAGGCAGGTCCTCAAGTCGGAGTTGAACGAAAGCTTGACGGGTTCCGCACGCAAATCCACCTGTGGACGGAGGGAAAGAAAAAAAATGTAGCTCTTTTTTCACGAAATCTTGAAAATACCACACGCATGTTTCCGGAAATCGTTAAGGCGGCGGAGCGGCTTCGTTTAAAAAACACGATTCTTGACGGAGAGACCATCGGCTACACCCGTGGCCCGGTCTCTCCTCGGGGCAATGGGGCGGCAGACCCATTGCCCCGACCTTTCGCGGGGAGCACGTGTTCCAGCTGGCCATCATTGGCAGCTGGAAACATGGGCCGTGCGGGACAACCCCTCACGGCCCCTCTCCACCAGTTGGATGGGCGGTTAGCTCAGGCGGCAGAGTGCCTGCCTTACGAGCAGGAGGCCGCAGGTTCGAACCCTGCACCGCCCACCAACCAACTACAACAATCTGCGTCGGGGGTTAGAGCAGCCAGGTAGCTCGCGCGACTGCTAGTCGCGAGGACGCCCGTTCAAATCGGGTACCCCCGTCCAGATAACATAGGGTGCGATAAAATTCGCCAGAGAGCGAACTCGCACCCATCCTCAATGAAGCCCATGCGTGGTAGAAGAGCATTTCAATTGCAGTGAAGGTGGACCCGTGAGGGCCACTGGAGCGATTGGAAGAGAGAATGTTGGCACTAGTAACCGCAAGCAGAGTGAAAGTCTCTGCCGCCGAAAACCCAAGGTTTCCTCAGCAATGGCAATCAACTGAGGGTTAGTCGGTCCTAAGGCAATGGCGAAAGCCGCAACCGATGGACAGCAGGTTAATATTCCTGCACTAGCTTTTGATCCGATGGCGTGACGAAGCGCAGTATGCCAAGCGCATTATGGATTTGACGTTTAAAGCATAAGAAATATCGGCAGGGAAATCCGCCGATGGGGGTAAAGCCCGATTTCAAGTGTTGTGAAAATTGCTTGCCGCAAGGCTGGCAAAATTTGGTAAAGCGCGCTTCCAAGAAAATCGTCTAGGTCCGCCGCAAGGCGGAAAGCAAAAGTTAACCGTACCGAAAACCGACACAGGTGGGTTAGTGGAGAACACTAAGGCGAACGGGTGAGTCCTCGTTAAGGAACTCGGCAAAAAAGTTCCCCCCACCACTTTAAGCAAAATTCGAATGTGCGATGGTGTAGTTTATTTCTCTACCACCTTCAGCATTTAAGGATTGTGATTAAAGTGGTGGGGGGCGCAGCGAAAGTACCCCTGGCGACTGTTTACCAAAAACACAGCTCCCTGCAAACTCGCAAGAGGATATATAGGGGGTGACGCCTGACCAATGCGAGAAGGTTAAGCGTCCTTGTCGTGCGTTGTTTACTCAGTGCACGGCTCTGGGCGCCAAGCCCTCGTCAATGTCCGCGGTAACTATAACCGTGTTAAAGTAGCGCAATTCCTTTTCGGGTAAGTTCCGAAGCGCACGAAAGGCGTAACGACTGGGGGACTGTCTCAACGAGGAGCCCGGTGAAAATACAATTCCGGTGAAGATGCCGGATACCTGTGGTTAGACGAAAAGACCCCGGGAGCTTTACTGTAGCTTGATATTGGGTCTAGTGTGCTCATGCGTAGCATAGATGGGAGACTTTGAGGTTCGGGTTCCGGCCCGAACGGAGTCGTCAGTGAAATACCATTCTTGAGCTTGCTAGTTTCTAACCGGTCGGAGATCCGCAAGGTAAACCCGACTGGGACAGTGTCTGGCGGACAGTTTGTGTGGGGCACATTCCTCCCAAAGAGTAATGGAGGAGTTTATCAAGGTCGGCTTGGGGCGGATGGAAATCGCGCTGGACCTATAAAGGGAAAAGCCGGCTTGACTGCAAGGCGGATATGCCGCGCAGGTGCGAAAGCAGAACTTAGTGA
>JACOZA010000069.1 GCA_016181565.1 Candidatus Sungiibacteriota bacterium | reverse complement strand
TTACCAGAAAGATGACAGTCCTCAACTGCCTTTGCTATCTAAAAAGGGCCGTTACATCGAGCCGGTCTGGAGTGCCAGAATGTTTAACCAAGCGGTTGCATTATCTCTCGCGCTTCTGGTATCTGTGAGCACCGGTCTCTTTTTGCTTGAACAAACTTCTCCATCTATTGCCATTAAGATGGAACAAAAAATGGAACAAGCCATCGCCGAGGTGGGGCAAGTCGCCGCTGGAATTGGTGAGAAAGTGGCAAACACTTTCGACGCACTTGACTCACAGTTAACCATCGCCACATCTCTCTTTGGCTACGTGGATAAATTTTTCTCATATATCTTTGACGGCATCTTTTTGGCCTCGAGCCCGCCTCCGACAAATCAGAGCACGATATCTCCGCCAGAAACAGAGACGCCGAAAAATAATCAAGTGGCGGTGACTGAAATAACTCAACCTCTGAATCTCATTGCTCTGAAGAATGAACTTAAGACAGAGTTGGAAAATTATGTCCGCGCTCAAATTGATTCCGCTAGTCCGATAGTAGTGTACTCATCCCCGTCTAGCGTAGCGTCCACTGAATTCCAGACTTTCAAAACTAATGAAGTAATCCCAACGGTGCGCTACTCGGTCATGAGACAGAGTGATACCGATAGCTCGAGAGCTTCGAGCCACATCGGTAATCTCACTGATGGAGGCACCTTCACGGGCGCCACCCTTCTCACTTCAACTTTCTCCGGCTCTCACGTCGGCACGGAGTCCCTATACTTCACCAACGCCACCGGTACCTCGGCTACTACCACCAACCTCTACGTTTCGGGACTGGCATCTACTACCGACCTGCGGGCTAACACGGCCACTATCGGTAATCTCACTTTACTCTTTACCACCTTCACCAATTTTTTGGCGAACGGTTCTTCCACTCTTCAAAACTTCACCGCCACGAATAGCACCAGTACCTCCGCCACCACCACTAACTTTGCCACCTCTGTTTTCTCTGTTGGCCAATGTGTAACCGGAGACACCAAACTGCGCCGCAGGAGAAAGAAAAAAGGCCGTGATGGCGAAAATGACGAATTTGAAGATGCGCGCATTGATGAGATAGAAGAAGGAGATGAGATATTGACCCTAGATGATCAAACTGGCCGGCTTAAAGTCTCGCGTGTTAAAAAGTTGGCCTATATGGGCAACAAGCCGATTGTTGAACTTACCACCGCTCTCGGCAAAAAGATCCGCACCACCGCTAATCATCCCTATTTACTCCAGGCAAAGTCTGAACTCCCGACTAGTAAGCCAAAGCTTGCTGTCTTCTACGACAACTCCAATATGTTCTATGCTCAAAAGAAAGCTGGTTGGAAGATAGATTTTAAGAAATTGAGAACAGAATTGTCAGACTCTTTTGATGTCAAGTTTATTAACTTCTATACGGCCGTACCCAAAGAAGATGATTTGGCCAGAGAGGCGACGCTTCATTATCTAGATTTAATAAAGCAAGATGTCATTCTAAAGACCAAGCCGTTAAAATATATCAAAATGGCTACAGGAGTTAGTAAGAAAGGTGATATGGATGTAGAGATGTCTTTGGATGTAACCGAGACTATTGATCAACTGGATGTAATAGTGGTTGTCTCCGGAGATAGTGATCTCATGCCGCTAAGGAGATATGCTTTCGAACATAGAAAGAAGATGGTATTTCTCGGATTTAAACATAATATGGCTTGGGAACTTACGATGCGAGGTAAGTATATGTATCTTGATGATTCGGAGAAAGTATTGGCATTTGGAGAAAATAAAAACTCCAAGCCGAAGCTCGGAGTTGCGTTATTAACGCTATTGTATTCCCATCCTCCTTCTGTGTCAAGCGGGGGGGTGTGGACAAAGGTCTCCGAACTTAAAGCTGGCCAGAAGATTGCGGTATTGAGTGATAATGGCAAGCCTGTCTGGGACGAGATTACCGAACTGCGCGAACTTCCGGCCGAGGATGTTTATGATGTAGAAGTTGAAGGCACGCACAACTTTGTCGGGAACGGCATTATCGCCCACAACACCGCCTTCTTCGCTAACTCCTCGGGCTTCACCGCCACGAATAGCACTAGCACTTCTGCCACCACCACCAACTTTGCTGTCTCTGGCCTCACCTCAACTCGAATACCCTTCACTTCAACCGGTGGCGCTCTAATAGATTCTTCGCTTCTGACTTTCGACCGCTCTGTTGGCAGACTCACTACCACCTATGCTTCCACCACTCAAGTTCAATCCACCAATGACGCTTACTTCGCTACTTCAGGCGGCAAAGTCGGCATCGGGACGGCGGGGCCGGGAGCGATTCTGGATGTGCGGTCTGCGCCTAGTGGAAGTACTCCGCAAATTCGAGCTTATAGCAATTCAAGTAGTGCTACGTCATATGGAATGTTTCAAGCTTTGAATAGCAATGCAGATGCATTGATGTTCTCGATAGGAGACCGAAGTTATAGCCCTAATACATACTACTCTCATGCTGGTGAGGCGGTTATATCAACGAGCATAGATAGAGCTTTAGCTATTAATACTAATGCTACGAATAATAATGGCTTGTATATTGCGATCTCCGGCAACGTCGGCATCGGCACCACTACTCCCCAATGGAAAACTCAAATCTCTGGTACTGCCGCACCCCAGCTCACCCTCTCGGACTCGGGTCTCGTCACCGCTAACCACTTCTCCTTCCGAAACTCCAACGGTATTCTCTACGTGGCCACTTCCTCTCCCACCTCCTTCGCCACTTCCAGCACACCTCAACTGACTATTGATGGCACGACGGGGTATGTGGGGATTGGGACGGCGAGTCCTGTTGTAGCTTTGGATGTTACTGGTTCAACTGCACTAAACGGAGTCACCACCACT
>JACOZA010000011.1 GCA_016181565.1 Candidatus Sungiibacteriota bacterium | reverse complement strand
ATCTCTTTGAATCTCTCTACGCCGAACAATCGCCGTATGTGACGGTACGATAACTCCGGCCACGCTTGCGATAGCGGCTTGCAACTTAGTGCGGGGCACGTACAATGCCCAACACCCTATGACCAGCGCCCAAGAGACTGTTGTTTCGCAGGAAAAGTTCGACGAGATGGTAAAAGAACTCGAGAACTTGAAGACCGTGCGCCGCACCGAGATAGCCAAGAATCTCGAATATGCCCGCTCGCTCGGCGACCTTTCCGAGAACGCCGAATACCAAGAAGCACGGGACTTACAGGCGGCAACCGAGGAGCGCATCAAGAAACTCGAAGAACTTGTGAAGTACACAAAAATCCTCACCGACGGCAAGAAGAAAAACGAAGTTGGCTTTAATTCTAAAGTATCTATCAAGAAAGAAGGCGACACCGAAGTGCATGAATACACTATCGTTGGCGGCGAGGAGGCGGATATGCGGGTAAAAAAGCTTTCGCACATCTCTCCCCTAGGCGCTGCCCTTATGGGCAAGAAGAAGGGCGACGTATTCACCTTCGAGACTCCTGCCGGCAAGCAGACCTACACCATCGAGAAAGTGGCTTAAGATCAACTACGTAATAAAATCTATACTGTAGTAAATTTTAATTAAGAAATCATAATCACGTTGTTATTTTGCAAGCGTTGACAAAGCCTCTATAAGGCTTAATGTTAGTCTATGTCTACTAACAATATTACCCGCAATAGTGAAAATAGCAAGGTAATTGCTGCTATTTTTGGCAATAATCCCGCTGTCTCCCTTGATGAAAGGGCCCGGGTTACTGCTGAGATTCAAAAGATTGGTGGCGGTCTAAATTTTGAGGTCAATAAGACTGAAAATGGATGGACTGCCCAGTGTAAAGAGTTACCCGGCATTGTCGCTGGAAGTACCAATCCAGACCCCACTGGAAACGAGATTGAAACTGAAATTCGTTCGGCAATTTTTGCCGCGTTCAACGTACAAGAAATGGCACCTGAAAAGAAATCTCCTTACTTCGGAATACAAGACTTGAGTGGAAATCTTAAACAAAATCCACGTAACCACCATGTCGGAGGAGAGAATTGCTAACAAGGACTGTCTGCAAAGAGTGGGTTCGCTACGACAAGGAGATTGGTTAAATTGTGTCCAGAGGCTCGGGTTCCGCCTAAGTAGTGGTGGAAGACATCCTTATACCGTACGCGATCCTGAAAATCCGAATGACGACGACATAACCAGTTTAATTACAACTATTCCATATGGTCTCCATAAAGAAATAAATAAAAAAATTGCCAAACAAATAATTCTTTCCCCAATCACCAAACGGATGGGGGTAACTGAAAAAGATATTTGGATTGCATTGGGTCTAATAAAGAGGTAAATGTCCGTGACAACGCTTTAAAAGAATAATGGTACGATAGGCCCATGCTCTGGGCTGACCGCATCGCAAGCGAGATACAGGATACGAGGAAACCGCGCAACGGCAAAACATTTCTTATCCGCGATGAGAAGACTATTTCCGGCAGGGTGCATGTCGGAAGCATGCGCGGCGTCGCCATACATGGCCTTGTCGCAGAAGTGCTTGCGGAAAACGGCGTTGCAAGCGAGTTTCGCTTTGAAATAGGCGACCTAGACCCCTTTGATTCAATACCGAATTACCTCGATACAAAAAAATTTACAGAACATCTTGGGAAACCACTCTTCGCAGTTCCGAGTCCCGAATCGGGTTTTAAGAATTATGCCGAATATTTCGGCGAGGAGTTTATCGGCGTGCACAAGAAGGCGGGCTTCATACCGAACTATTATCGCGCGACTGACTTCTACCGCTCGGGGAAGATGGACACGCTCGTTAAAGTTGCGCTCGAGCGTGCGAATGATATTCGCCGCATTCTGAGGGAAGTATCCGGCTCCGAGAAGGATGTTTCCTGGCTCCCGGTTTCGGTCATCTGCGAGAAGTGCGGAAAGATGATGACGACACGCGCATACGGCTACGACGGCGAAACGGTCGGATACGCCTGCGATAAAAATCCGGACGAATGCGTACCGTGCGGCCACACAGGGCGCATCGCGCCGTGGAGGGGCGCCGCGAAACTTTTTTGGAAAGTTGATTGGGCGGCGAAGTGGGTTGCGCAGGGCGTCGATATTGAGGGAGGCGGCAAGGACCACTCAACGAGGGGCGGCTCGCGCGATGCCGCGAATCACATCTCACGTGAGGTGTTCGGCTACGAACCGCCATTTGATATTCCATACGAATTTTTCCTCGTCGGCGGCAAGAAGATGTCCTCGTCAAAAGGGCGGGGGAGTAGCGCGAAAGATATGTCGGACCTCTTCCCCCCGCAGACCTACCGCCTCGCTCTTATTGGGAAAGACATCCGCGAACAAATCAATATCGACCCATCGGGTGAATCAGTACCTCGACTCTATGACTGGCACGATGAACTCGCACTTGGTGTCCGTGAAGGGAAGGCGGACGACTATTCACGCCTCTACGCGCTCTGTGAACTTCCAAAAAATCGCGCGGCGCTTTCGGCCCTGTGGCAGATGCGATTCCGCGAGGTGGCGTTCATCGCGCAAATGCCGCATCTCTCGCTCGAGGATGAAGCCGCGCGCGCGAAAGGAAGCGCTTTGACCGCAGATGAAAGAATCGCGCTCGAGGAGCGCGCTCGCTATGCGAAATTCTGGCTCACTGCCTATGCGCCGGAAGAATTTAAGTATGAATTACAGGAGGAAATGCCGAACGTCAATCTTTCAAATATCCAAAAAAAGGCGCTCGGTGTACTTGCCGAATACCTGCAAGCGGAAAAACGAACTGGCGAAGAACTCCATTTGCGTCTGCACGAGCTCAAGACAGAAGTCCCCATACAGCCCAAGGACCTCTTCCAAGCCATGTACCGCATTTTCCTTGTTCGCGATTCGGGTCCCAAAGCCGGCTGGTTCCTCGCCGGCCTCCCGCGCAACTTCGTCATTAAGCGCCTCAAAGAGGCCTCTCAGCAGTAAGAATTGAGGAGACGTTG
>JACOZA010000010.1 GCA_016181565.1 Candidatus Sungiibacteriota bacterium | reverse complement strand
CAGCGGGAAATCGCCCAGATAAATTTCTTGCTCCTTGATTTCCCCGGTGCGTTTGTTTGTCAGCTTGGCCCGGACACGCAGAGCCGCCTCAAAAGACAGATTATGGTCTTTGGCATCGGCTTCTATATATTTCAGCTCGTCGAGATAATAGTCTAAAAACTCTAATGATAATTCTTTATTTGTGTAGTCATGCAGTGGAGAAATCTCATTAAAGAGCTCGCGTAAACCTTTCTTAAAAAACCAATTATAGGAGTTCAACTGCACTTCAGAAAGCAGCGGCAGCTCAATGAAGGGCTTACGATATTTTGAAAAATACTTTTTAGGAATTGTTTGCATATAGCTTTTCGACTCTTTACAAATATTAATGCGCGCAAAAATAACAAAAACAAAATACCAAGCAAAAGACCCCTTTGGCTGCAGGGTTTACCCTTACTTTTGCGATGACTTACCAGTTTCGCAAAACGATCAACTATATTAAATAATTTTCTTATCCTTCCCCTCGATACGCGAAGAGAATGAATCCACCCTCATTATACTCTGGCCAAAAAACTTGTCAACCCACTCCTACACAGCCATCTTCCAACCCCGGGCATAACATCCATATTTAGCTTTAAAACTTGACTTGGGGGAGCGTCATATCTCCTGCCTCGGCTTGAAAGAAATCTTTCTTCGTGAAGCCAAACGTACCGGCAACTATATTGGTCGGAAATGAATCAACCTTGGTATTGAGGAGGAGCACGTTGGAGTTATAAAAGCGCCGCGCGGCCTGAATTTTATTTTCGCTGTCTGCCAGCTCGCGCTGAAGATCCAAGAAATTCGCGTTAGCTTTCAAATCGGGATAATTTTCTGCAACCGCGAAGAGTGTCTTCAGAGTACTGGAGAGTACATTCTCTGCTTCTCCAAGCGATTTTGGATCTGCCGCGCCCATGGCGCGGGAGCGTGCCTCAGTGACTTTTTCAAATACTCCTTTTTCGTGCGCCGCGTATCCCTTTACCGTTTCGACGACATTGGGAATCAAATCATGGCGGCGTTTCAACTGTACATTGATGTCCGACCAGGCTTCATCTGAACGGTTTCGGGCAAGGACAAGACTATTATACGCCCAAATCAGCCCCAAGATGAATGCGATACCTAACGCGCCAATAATATAGAGAGTGTTCATACCACAAGCATTATACGCGCCTTCAACAAAAAATCAAAACTGTCAAAACCCCAAAGCACGCTCCCCAATAATCTTTTCATACTAATTATACGCTATAGCGTATAATTAGTACATTTGCGGAGCACCCTCTGTATATTATTCTTCGGTTATCAAATAAGATTGCCGTCCAGTTAGGTTTTGGCGGGGGACGTTGTTTCAGTAATCTTCGTGCATCCCTCCCATGCCGCCGGGCATCTTTTCTTCTTTTTTCGGTAAATCCGTGATCGCGACTTCAGTCGTCAAGAGCATGGCGGCAACAGAAGCGGCGTTCAATATTGCTGAGCGTGTCACCTTTACCGGATCCATGATGCCTGACTTCATCATATCGGCTACTATTTCACCAGAAACTGCGTCGTAGCCGATATTGGAGTTAGGATTGCTTTCCAGCTTTGAAATAATTTCCGTGACGATTTCGTTCTCATCGGTCCGGCCGGTATTACGGATAATTTGACGAAGCGGCTCCTCGAGGGCAGTCCGCACGATCTTATAGCCCGCCTCAAGCTCTGCCGGTGTCTGGGTGACGGCTTTATCGGGAGATATTCCCGCTCGTCTAGCCAGGGTCTGCATCCCGGCTTTAATAAGAGCCGAGCCGCCCCCGGGTACGATGCCCTCCGCCACCGCCGCCTTGGTTGCGTTAACCGCATCTTCCACCTTCAATTTGAGATACTTCATCTCGGTTTCGGTGGCGGCGCCAATTCGAAGCACCGCTACCCCTCCCGAAAGTTTTGCGAGTCTCTCTTCAAGCTTTTCGCGATCAAATTCAGACTTCGTTTCTTCGATCTGATTTTTGATTTGCTTGACTCGCTTCTCAATCTCGGTTTTCTTTCCTTTACCTCCCACAACGGTGGTGTTCTCTTTGTTCGCTATAATGCGTCTGGCGGATCCCAGCATCGAAAGCTCGACATTCTCAAGTTTAATGCCCAAATCCTCCGAAACGACTGTGCCGCCGGTCACCACCGCAATATCTTCAAGCATCTCCTTCCTGCGATCGCCAAATCCCGGGGCTTTAATTGCAAGCGCAGAAAAAGCTCCGCGAATCCTGTTAACGACCAGGGTTGCCAACGCTTCACCATCAACATCCTCCGCGATGATGGTGAGTTCTTTTCGTCCCGATTTCGCCAGCTTTTCTAAAAGCGGCAAAATATCGTGGATCGAAGAAATCTTTCTATCGGTAATCAAAATTGGCGCGCTTTCCATCACCGCTTCCATCCGCTCGGCATTTGTCGCCATATAGGGCGAAACGTAGCCGCGGTCGAATTGGAGCCCTTCAACAATTTCTTTCTCGATGCCCGTACCCTGCGACTCCTCCACAGTGATCGCGCCGTCCTTCCCAACCTTGGCGATGGCTTCCGCGATAATTTTCCCCAGCTCGCTGGATTCAGCCGCAATCGTGGCTACCTGCGCGATCTCGTCGGATGATTTTACTCCTTTGGCCATCTCTACAAGTGCTTCAGCCACCTTTCTGGCCGCATGTTCAATCGCCGCACGCACCCCCATCGGATTCGTGCCTTCTTTTACGAAACGCATCCCTTCCTGAATCATGATTTGAGCCAAGACGGTGGCTGTGGTGGTACCGTCTCCCGCGGCGTCGTTTGTCTTCTCGGCGGCTTGTTTGATAACCTGTGCGCCCAGATTCTCGAATTTATCCTCCACCTCAATATCCTTGGCGATAGAAACGCCGTCGTTAGTGATATTGGGCGCGCCGTATCCCTTATCCAGCACCACATTTCTCCCCTTGGGGCCGAGGGTCACCTTTACTGCGTTAGCTAACACGTCTACTCCCCTTTTCAAGGATTCGCGCGCTTGCTCATTAAATAGAATTTGCTTGGCCATAGTGATTTA
>JACOZA010000085.1 GCA_016181565.1 Candidatus Sungiibacteriota bacterium | reverse complement strand
GAGAAGGAGGAAAAGTGGAAGAAGAAAGCCGGCTCTCTAGGCGACTGGGACGAGGTCTCCGTCGGCAAGACATCATTCCCCGTCTCACGTGATGGGTCTGTGAGGTCCGCGAGGCGTTCGCCGAGGCCTGTTCTGGGGTAACAACGGACATCCTTCAGAGGGGGATGTCCAAGTAGTTCGGCTGGGGTTGCGGCAAGCACCGTGACCCCAGCCTCTTTTTTCTAAGGCGCATTGATACTCATGATACAATATACTGCTATAGCATATCATTGTATCACTCAATGACAAAATATTGTTTAAAGTCTTGTCTATCGAAAAAATTCACATTTATGTTACTGCCTCAAGAATTGTATTCTCTAATTCGCGCGAATTAGAGAATACGATGGTAACATAAATGCGGATTATGAATTATGAGTTGGGTGAGTGTTTTGATCCGCGGGTGATAATAGCCAGACGTCCCAGAATCGCATATCATATTGGTATGTCAGACGAACAAAAATATAACGAAGCCTATATCAAAGCCAAAGAACAGCAAGCGGCTAAGCATGCGGCGCATGATAAAGTTTCCGAAAGTCACGCTCGGCTGCCCCCGGGGCAGGTTGAAACAAAAGTCTTCCCCATTCTCGATCTGGGCGTTCGCCCATCGCTGGCGCGATATCCCAAATGGAAACTCGAAATTTATGGCGAGGTGGGGAAGCCGCAGTCGGCGTCTATCGAAGAACTGCGGCAACTCGGCGGCGGAGAAATCACGGCTGATTTTCACTGTGTTACGCGCTGGTCGCGATTTGATTTGCGCTGGACCGGGATTCCGTTCCAGAAGGTTATTGACTGGGTGAAGCCGACGGCCGCGGCGCGATTTGTGACCTTTCATTCATTTGACAAATACGCCGCCAATGCCGCGCTCGGCGAGTTGGTGAAACCGAATGTGATCGTGGCTTATGAGTTGGAAGGCAAGGAAATTCCGCCGGAGCATGGCGGCCCGATTCGCATGCTCATCCCCCAGCTCTACGGATGGAAGTCGGCGAAGTTTTTAACAGGCATTGAGTTTACCAGAGAAGACCGCCCCGGCTTTTGGGAAGTGCGCGGGTATTCCAATCACGCGCGGCCGTGGATTGAAGAGCGCTACAGTTCCGACTAAGGATTGGCCGGTGTGCAAACTGGGGCGTTATCCGGGAGGACCGCGTCCATCACTCGCTTCAGGGTCTGGCCAGTGAGGCTGCTCTTGGGATTTTCTTCCCGCAGCTGCTTAATCAAATCATTGGAGGATTGGATAGCCGACTCGAGCGCCGCTTTTTCGGCCGCGGTTTTGGGTGACTTATTCTCGGTAATCGTATCCAGATTTTCCGCTAATTCATCAATCAGCACCGCGCGAGTCAATACTGGGTCCTGCGGCGCGAGTTTATCTTTCAGCGGCGCCAGCGGTTTTAGAATGCTCGTTCGAGAAATATTGGGAAGGCCGATATAGCTCGCGGCGCCGTAGATTTTATCTTTTATCCCCTGGGGCGCGTATTTCCAGCCGAAGTAGATTGCGGCGACGATAAGGATAAAAATGATAATCTTTTTCATGAGTCTTTTCTATAGTATACACTAGCGGTCTGGGGGTGTGCGCCGAGGGTGGGGAAAAGATCGGCCTCTTACAATAATATGCTATAGCATATTATTGTATCACTTAGTGACAAAGTATTGTTTATCGAAACAATTTACATTTATGTTACTGCCTCAAGAATCGTATTCTCTAATTCGCACGAATTAGAGAATACAGTAATGTGGGTAATGAATTATGAGTTAGGTGAGTGTTAAGTATATAAGTGTTGGGCACGAGAAATCCGCAAGTCAGATTTTAAATTCGATAACGTCGCCGTCCTCTACGACATAATCCCGTCCCTCGGTGCGTAAAAGGCCCAGTTCTCTGGCTTTGGCCCATGCTCCGGCGTGAAGAAGTTTGTCCCAACGGATCACCTCTGCCCGGATGAATTTATCTTCGAAGTCAGAGTGGATGGCGCGGCCGGCGCGAGGCGCTTTGGAACCCGCGGGAATCGTCCAGGCGCGCGTTTCATCTTCGCCGGTAGTGAAAAAGGTGATGAGGCCGAGCATTTCGTAGCTTTTCTTGATGAGCATGGAAAGCCCCGTTTCTTCAATCCCGGCCAGACGGCGAAACTCATTCGCTTCCGCGCCGGCGAGAGATGCCGCTTCCGATTCGATACCGATAGCGATAGCAAGATAGGGAGTCTCTCGCAGGATATTGGCTAAAGAAGGTCCCGGTTTCCACTGGCCGGCAATTTCAGCATCGGCGATGTTGAAAACAACCAGCATCGGCTTTTGCGTGAGAAGACCGATTTGGCCGGCAATGATTTCCTCGTTATCAGTAAGCTTGGCTTGAGAAAGCGGAGTTTCAGCCTCGAGGTAGGCCTTAAGTCCTCGCAAGATATTGCGGCGTTCGATTTTTGGGGAGTCGCTGCCCTTGGCTTCGGATTCGGCTTTTTCTAACGCCCGGTCCACGACATCAAGGTCTTTCAGGATTAGTTCAGACTTAACGATATCGAAATCTCTTTCGGGATGGGGAGTAATTTCTACGTGGATTATGTCGGGATTTTTAAAGACTCTGACGATGTGAAGAATCGCGTCAACGTCTCGGATATGCGAAAGAAACGCATTCCCCAAGCCCAGGCCTTCCGCGGCGCCCTTCACGAGCCCCGCGATATCAACGAACTCGATGACGGTAGGGATGACTTTTTTTGAATGCGAGAGTTTGGCGAGCTTTTCCAACCTTTCGTCGGGCACCGGAACAACGCCGACATTCGGGTCAATCGTCGCAAAGGGGTAGTTGGCGATCGTCACTGGTTTTTGGGTGAGCGCGTGGAAGAGCGTTGATTTGCCGACGTTGGGGAGCCCGACGATGCCCATTTTGAGACTCATATTGTCAGGATGGTGGATTAGAGGCTAAGTAAGATTAGGCATTCAAAGCCTCTCACCTGATATACTAGAAATATGCGAATTAATCCAGCGATTTTCCGGGCGTATGACATTCGAGGAATATATCCGTCGCAGCTTAATGCGGAGGTGGCGCGTCGGGTGGGTTTCGCTTTCACCGAATTTATCAAGCAGAGATTTCGCACAAAAAAACCGCAGGTCATGGTGGCGCGGGATGTGCGAGAGAGTTCAATCCCTCTGCGGCAGGGATTAGTGGAGGGAATCATCGGCGCGGGCTTTAAGCTGTTTATGAGGGGCGGGCAAGAAATCGGCCTCAATAATGGCCTGCGTTCTATCCGCGGGCTGGCCAGACAAGCAAAACTAGCCGCCAGCGCCGAAATCGGGCATTTAATTCCCGCCGAGGGCGAAGCGGCGCGTTATGTAAAAAGGCTCCAGGCCCTAATGCCGCGGCTCGGGCCGTTGCGGGCGCTGGTGGATGCGGCCGGAGGGTCAGCCGCTTATATTCTCCCGAAGCTTCTCACGCCCTATCACATCAATTACAAACCGCTTTATTTCGATCCCGATCCGCTGTTTCGCAACCACGAGCCGAATCCGTTGTCGCCGCGGGTGGCAGAAATCATCCGGCAAGAATTCCAGCGCGGTAAATTTCAGCTGGGGGTAGTGTTTGACGGCGATGGGGATCGCGCGGAGTTTTTCGACGAGCGCGGCCATCCGATTCGGACGGATATCATTTTTGCCCTGCTGGCGGCAGAAGAGCTGAAGAAGAAACAGGGGGCCCATTTCGTCTTTGAGCTGACTCACTCGCGCTTTCTCGGTCCGTTTATCGAAGCGTACGGCGGGAAGCTATTTGTCAGCAAGGTGGGCGGCATTCACGTGCGTCGGGAGATGGAGCGAACGGGCGCCGTCTTAGGAGGTGAACTGTCGGGCCACATATATTATAAGAAACTCTTAGGCACTGACTCGGCTCTCTATTCGATGCTCCGAGTATTCTCGCTTGTCTCGAAGGCCGTAAGACCCCTGTCCGAGTTAGCGCGTCAGCACACTAGCGGCGTGTTTCTCCAAGTTAGCATCAAACATAATGCCCCCAGGCGAGCGCTCGAGGCTGTTCTTAAACAGTATCGTCCGCATCTTGCGAGCCGGCTTGACGGGATTACCGTGCAGTATCCGTCCTGGTGGTTTAATATAAGGATGTCAAATACCGAGCCGCTCTTGAGACTGACGATCGAGGCGGGGTCGGAATCGGAGCTGAAAGCCCGGAGGCGCGAAGTTGAGGGGTTGATTGCGTGAGAGATCCAATATGGAATTTTTTATTATAGGAGCATTGATAGTTATCGGGTTTGCGGTGCTGTCTTTCCTGTTAATGCGGCACCAAAGAGTCTCGGGGAAAGATCAGTCGCTGGTGCTTTTGCAAAACCAGATTGCCGAGATTACTCGGACCATGGATACGCGTCTCGGCGAGTCTGCCAAAGCTATCCAGAATCAATTCGGGGAATCCGCAAAAATTATCCGCGACGTGACTGAACGCTTAACGAAGCTGGACGAAACCAATCGCCAAGTGGTGAATTTCGCCGATCAGTTAAAGAACCTCCAAGATATTTTGAAAAATCCCAAGCAGAGGGGAATTCTGGGCGAGTATTATCTGGAAACCGTTTTGAAAAATGTGCTTCCGCCCGGGTCTTACCAGATGCAGTACGCGTTTTCCGATAATGTCAAAGTTGATGCCGTGGTATTCGTTGACAAGCGCATCATCCCGATTGATTCCAAATTCAGTCTGGAAAACTATAATCGCTTGATTGAAGCCAGTGATCCGGCCGAGAAAAAGCGTCTGGAATTGCTCCTTATAAGCGACATCAAAACCCGCATTGACGAAACGGCCAAATACGTGAAGCCGCATGAAAATACGATGGATTTTGCCTTTATGTTCATTCCTTCGGAAGCCATTTATTATGACCTGCTTATTAATAAGGTGGGCTCTGTCGCGGAGGATAAAAATCTGATTGCTTACGCCGGGCAAAAAAAGGTCATCATTGTTTCGCCGACTTCGTTCCTGGCATATTTACAGACAGTACTGCAGGGTCTCCGCAATCAGAAGATTTCCGAGCAAGCCAAAGATATTATCAAGCAGGTGGAGAATCTTGGCCGCCATCTGATTACCTATGACGAATACATGCAGAAATTAGGCAAAAACCTGGGTACGACCGTTAGCATGTACAACCATGCCTATCGCGAATTTGGGAAAATAGACAAAGATGTCCTGCGCATTACGGGTGAGGCGGCTGGAATTGAGCCGTTAGCTCTTGCCAAGCCCGCCAACGAAGCCGAAGGGGAGTAGACTTGCGGAAATAAATTAATCCTGATAGATTCTCTTAGTATGTTTGCGGTGATTGAAACCGGCGGCAAGCAGTATCTTGTTGCCGAGAACAGAAAAATCAGGGTTGAGAAGCTGCCCGCGGGAGAAGGCGGGAAGGTTTTGTTTCCTCGGGTGCTTTTAATTTTTGATGATAAAACTACGGAAATCGGAACGCCTACCGTTGCCCACTCGACGGTTGAAGGAGAAGTCTTAAAGCAGGGACGGGCGGATAAGGTGATTGTCTTCAAATACCATGCCAAAACTCGTTATCGCAAGAAAAAGGGACACCGCCAGCATTTCACCGATGTTCTGATCAAGAAAATCCTGATGAAGTAATTCGTAGAAAAATGGGGCGGAGAGCGCCCCATTTTTGATGACTTTACGCATGGCCTGCTTCAATATTATACTCATTTATTTGCGACCGCGCATATATGAGCTTATATGAAGAGAATAGGGAGCACCTTGAAAGTTAACTCGTCTGCGTTCGGTGCTTGAGCGCGTTTTCGAGCGTTACCTCGTCGGCATACTCTACTTCAGCGCCGAGGGAGAGGCCGCGGCCGAGACGTGAAATAGCTATTACCGAAAATCGTTCTTTAAGGGGGGAAAGGATACGTTCGAGATAAAGCAGAGTAGCGTCGCCTTCGGTCGTGGGGTTGGTCGCAATAATCACCTCCAGCGGCGCTCCACTGGCCGATAATTCTTCAATGCGGCGATAGAGATCTTTTAAATGCAGGCGTTCCGGCGAGTCCTTTTCCAGCAGCGAGATAGTTCCGCCAAGGACATGATAGACTCCCGCGAACGCGCCGGTCTTTTCGATGTTGGGAATATCAATCTCTTTCTCGACGACGCAGATGGATCGTCCATCGCGTCTTTGATCAGCGCAGATTTCGCAAAGCCCGTTATGGCTGGAGCCGTTTACATCCATCGAGCGAAAGCATTGAGGGCACGATCGAATATTCTTGTTTACATCCTGAATAGCCGCGGCGAGTGTCCGGCCGTAGTTGTCCCCCTCGCGCAAGACAAAGAAGGCCATGCGCGTGGCTTGTCTTGGTCCGATGCCGGGGAGTTTGGAAAAAAGTTCAGCTAAACGCAGAATTGCTTTCGGATACATAACAGTCTTGGGCTCGCTTGGCGGCATTTACAGTCGGCGCTTGCCGGCGGGAGCATCTCAAGGACCGAAGTGCCAAGCACACTATTTAAACTGTGTTAAAAAATACTCTTTCTTAGGGAATTTGGCAATCATTTTAAGAATCCGCCGAATATCATGGATTTGCGACTGATGCTGCAGCATGGCTCTCACTTTAGTATCCCAAGTATCGCGAACATTAACCACCAAATCAATCTCTGACTTTTTATAGCCGGGAGGGAAGTGGATGAAATACCTCTTATGCATCATCCGAGCGCGATTCTCGGGAATACAAAGCTGCATGAGTTTTTTGACAAACGGCAAACGCTCGAAAACGTAGGAGACGACCATAGAAACAGCAACGTGATCAAGGTGGCCCGAGATGCCCCGCGGCTCGTACGTCAGAAGTGCGTGAGGCTTCAGTCGTACTAAAATCCGTTCAAGGCGACGGGCAAGCTTATGATATAAATTGTTGGACAACTCCCCATCCTTGAACCCAAGAAAAAAGACTTTCTGGACGCCCAGAATCTTAGCAGACGCCAAAAGTTCATCGGCGCGAATTTTGTGGAGATTTTTTGATCCCCTTCTGCCTTTTTCTTTTCCGGCCTCGCCTTTGGTCGCCGAGATTATATAGACGCGGTTCTTTCGGGCGAGTTTGGCAATCGTGCCTCCCGGCCCGAAGGCTTCATCGTCGGGATGCGCGAAAATACAGACTACGGTCTTCATAACGACCGCGCCCCCTAGGCTTCGTAATGTTTAGCCATGGAGCGGAATGAAGCCTGCTCTTCGACAAAGAAAAGTTCGGTGTTTCCTACAGGGCCATTGCGGTGTTTTTCAATCAAGATGTCGGCGATGCTCCTCCGTTCGGAGTTTTTCTTGGCTTTATCCTCGCGGTAGATAAACATCACGAGATCGGCGTCCTGCTCTAATGAGCCCGATTCGCGGAGGTCTGAAAGTTTCGGCCTCGCATCGGTCCGCGATTCAACCGCCCGAGAGAGCTGTGAAAGCGCAAGCACCGGGACGTTCAGCTCTTTTGCCAAGGCTTTTAAGGAACGAGAAATTTCGGTAACTTCTTGCACGCGGTTTTCGGCCCGGTCATGGCCTTTAATCAGCTGAAGATAGTCAACAATAATCAGGTCGAGCCCCCGCTCGGCCTGGAGCCGCCGGGACATGGTGCGAATTTGCATAACGGTGGGCATGGCGGCGTCGTCAATGAAGATGGGAGCTTGGGAGAGCTCTTCCATGGCATCGCGAATCCGCACGAAGTCGTTGTCGTCTCCCTCGGACGACAATCGGCCGTTACGCAGCCGCCAGAGATCAATACCCGCTTGAGCGGCAATCAGCCGATCAACCACCTGCTCGCGCGACATTTCGAGACTGAAAAGCCCAACACAAACTTTCGCTTTAGTGGCGGCGTGTCTCGCAATGTCGAGCGCCAACGAGGTTTTTCCAAGACTGGGACGAGAGGCGAGAATGATGAGATCCGATTTTTGCAATCCCGAGGTGATATTGTCGAGACCCGGGAATCCTGTCGGAACGCCGCGCATCGCGCCGTCGCCTTTATGCAGTTTGTCGATTCGCTCCCAAGCGTCATCCAGCGCGTCTTTAACGGAATGAAATTCCTGCTGCAGTGAAGATTGCGAGATGGCGAACACTCGCTGTTCCGCCTGATCCAGGAGATCTTCAACCGCGTCTTCCTCTTTGTAGCCCAGTTCGGCAATGTGATACGAGGCGTCAATCAGGTCCCGCAGCACCCGTTTCTTGTTTGTAATTTTTGCGTAGTGGAAAACATGGCTGGCTGTCGGCACGAGATTTACTAAGGAGGTGAGATAGGAAGAGCCGCCGATATCTTCTAAAATGCCTTTTTCGCGAAGCCGCGTGGAAACCGAGAGAACATCGAGCGGTTCGTTGCGCTTGAAAAGATCCAGCATACACTCGTAAATCAGCTGATGGGCCGGCTTGTAAAAATCACGAACCGACAAAATATCCGCCACGCGGTAGATCGCTTCGCGGTCAAGCATCAAAGCTCCGAGCACCGACATCTCGGCGTCGATGCTTTGCGGCGGCATGCGCCCCTCTTGAATGTTTGAAGTAATCGGCGAGGGGATGGATTTTCGGTTCTCGCTGGGCATAGAAAGTGGTGGCACTGGTTATTAGACTATACCAAATCTCGCACGGCCGTACCAAAAGGGCGCGAGCATTCTGGGTTCATAATCTGTGGATGCCGCCTCCGTCCAGCAGAAAAACTACGTAGGGGGAAGCTTTTTCAACCGGTACCCCCCTTTGGTGTCTTCAACCGTAAATCCCAATTTTTCGAGCTGGCTGCGAATTTTATCTGCTTTCGCCCATTCTTTCTGCTGGCGATAGCCCTCTCGTTTTTTTGCTAAGTTCTCCACCAGTGCCGATCTTTTAGTGATCGAAGACGCCTTATATTCTAAATTAAGACCAAGCACCGTATCGAATTTCAAGAAGAGCTTAAGGACTAATTTTGGGTCAAAGTCTTTAGGCGTGTTGCGGTAGCGACGCACAAGCTGCCAAAGAACAGACAGTGCCTTAGGAGTATCGAGATCATTTGCCAGAGCATCAAAGAACTTCTTGTCAGCATTTTTAAAGATTCTATGAGGCCGCGCATTGTTTTTCAATTTGGCGGCGCGCAATTCGTGCACAAAATCATGCAGACGTTTTAATGATAGCTGGGCTGCTTTGAGAGAATCCCAGGTAAAATTGAGGCGTGAACGGTAATGGGCTGTGAGGACAAGGTAACGGAAAGCGAGGGGATCAAAGTTTCTTGCTTCAAGATCGGTAAGCGTATAAAAATTTCCGATGGATTTAGACATTTTTTTACTGTCAATAAGCATGTGCTCACCCTCAATCCAAAATCTTGCGAGCGATTTTCCATATGCACCCTCCGATTGCGCGATCTCATTAGTGTGATGTATAGTCACATGATCAATTCCGCCGGTATGGATATCAAATGGCTGGCCGAGATATTTTGTTGAGATTGCCGAGCACTCAATGTGCCAGCCCGGGAACCCAGGGCCCCAGGGCGAATCCCAGCGCATGACATGGTTTTTGTAGCGACCGACTAACTTAAACCATAGAGCAAAATCGGCTGGATGCTTTTTATCTCCATCGACGATGACTTCGTCGCGCGCTCCAGTACGTTGCTGCGCCAGCGGTTGTCGGGAAAGTTTTGTATATCCCCGAAACTTCGGCACGTTGAAATACACCGCTTTTTCTGTTTCGTAGGCGTATCCGCGTCTGATCAGCTGTTTTATAATTTTAATTTGGCTGGGGATCTCTTTTGTGGCTGGAGCCAAAATGTGCGCCCGAAGTACTTGAAGCTTGCGGGTATCGGCCAGAAAAGCTTTTGTGAAAAAGGACGCAATATCCCATACTGACTTGCTTTCTCTTTTGGCTCCTTCCTCGATCTTGTCCGCACCCGTATCAGCATCGGACGTTAAATGCCCAACGTCGGTGATATTCATGACATGCTTCACCCGATAGCCGAAAGAAACTAGCGCTCGGCGCAAGATATCTTCAAATATATATGTGCGTAAATTACCAATATGCGCGTAGTCATAGACTGTCGGCCCGCAGGTATAAAGCCCAACCGTACCTTTCGGACGCAGCGGCCGAAATCGCTCTTTTTTGCGGGAAAGGTAGTTATATAGTTTCAGCATGTAATTCGCTCTTTATAACTCTTATTAGCCTAACATAGACGGACATCAAATTTGAGAGGGTGGGGTGGAGGCGCCTTAGCCCAGAGTTAAACCGGCATTTGGTCATCAATGAGTGCTCTTGACCCCGTAAAGCCGCTTCGCGGCACGGGGCAGGGCATAGCTCGTATCTGTCGTTTAGGGGTCGGCGCGTGACGAGCGGTGCGAGGGTTTTGCGTGCTTAGCACTCTTGACGGCCGAGTGCTAAGGGGCTACAATGCGTGGGTATTATGAGATTCAGCGAACGTCAACGAGAAATACTCTTTGCGGCGATTGGCGAGCATATCCGGACGGGGGAGCCAGTGGCCTCGGGCGACCTGAAGCAGCGTTATCATATTCGCTTCAGTCCCGCGACCGTCCGCAATGAACTCATGCTCCTTTCCGAGGAGGGATATTTGTCGCAGCCCCACACTTCTGCCGGACGTATTCCTACTGACGCGGGCTATCGCTGGTATGTCGATGCGATTAACGGCCAGAGATGGGACCCCAACCAGCGCGTATCGCTGAATAAGGGCGCAGAGAAAAAACTCCGAGAGGACCTGCGATTTTCAACAGATTTTGACGATTTGTTTCGACGAAGCACAGAAACATTTGCGGAAATGGTGCATGCGCTGGTGATTGGCGGCTTGCTGGATGAGCATGACCCGCTGCATAAGAGCGGTTTTAGCCAAGTCTTCAGTGACCCCGAATTCAGTAAGGAAGGAATGCGGAATAATTTCGGAGAGCTTATGGACTCGATTGACTCTGATATGCGGGCGCTTGCCAAAGCTGAAGGGGGAAGTTACCTTCGCGTGTTTATCGGTAAAGAGAATCCGATTCCCGAGGCCCGTTCTTATTCTATGATTCTTAAGAAAATCGTAGGTCAGAAGGGCGACGGCGTGCTGGCAATTCTGGGGCCGAAACGCATGCACTACGATACGGGGCTTGCGCTTTTAAGGACGATTGAGGATATGTGGCAGCAGTGAATACCCTATGGATGATATTGAAGTGGTTGAAGACAAAGATGAGGCGGGAGGTGTCGACTCTCAAAGGCGCATGGATGCTTTAAAAAATAAACTGCGCCATTGCGAAACCGAGAAGAGAGAGTATCTCGATGGCTGGCAACGCTCCCGGGCGGAGCTCATCAATCTGCGCCGTGAGGAAGAAAAACGCTTCAGGGATTGGAAGGCGCGGCTCGAAAATGACATTATCTCGCAGTTCTTGAGTATCGCGGATAGTTTCGACATCGCATTGGGAGATCGTCACCGCGAGCATCTTTCGGCGGAAACCGAGAAGGGCTTTGCGCTCATTCGCTCGCAACTGGAGAATGTTCTGAAGCGGCTCGGAGTTACTCCCATCGAGGCGGTGGGCAGGATGTTCGATCCTAAGGTTCACGAAGCGATTGAGGAGATAACGGATGAAGCGGCGGAGGGAATCGTGATGGCGGAGCCGCAAAGGGGGTATCTGCGAAATGGCGAACTCCTGCGCCCCGCACAGGTAAAGATATCCAAGGGAAAAGAAGAGCCGGTAAAATAGAGTCGTTAAATTATCACTTATAACTATCATTAAACTACTATGGCAAAAATACTGGGAATTGATTTAGGCACAACTAATTCAGCAGTCGCAATTGTTGAAGGCGGAGAGCCGAGGATTATTGAAAATAAGGAGGGGAATCGCACAACTCCCTCGGTCGTAGCGCTTGCCAAGTCCGGCGAAAGACTGGTGGGGCTCCTGGCAAAACGTCAGGCGGTCACAAACGCCAGCCATACCTTTTATTCCATCAAGCGGTTGATCGGCCGTAAGTTTACAGACCTGGAAGTGCAAAAGGATATCAAGCTTCTGCCCTATGCATTGCGCGCGGCAGCCAACGGCGGAGTTGAAGTAAAAATGGGCGATAAATGGGTTAGACCTGAAGAAATTTCTGCCATGGTGCTTCAGAAATTAAAACAGGATGCAGAGGAAAAACTCGGAGAAAAAGTGACGGAAGCCATTGTCACCGTTCCGGCGTATTTTAACGATTCTCAACGTAAAGCCACGCAAGCCGCGGGCGAGATTGCTGGATTTACCGTGAAGCGGATCTTGAATGAGCCGACAGCAGCCGCGCTGGCTTATGGGCTGAATAAGAAAAAAGATGAGAAGATTGTGGTATATGACTTCGGCGGAGGGACTTTCGATGTGTCCGTGCTCGAAATTGGCGATGACACGATTGAGGTAAAGGCGACCGATGGCGATACGCACCTCGGGGGAGATGATTTGGATCAGCGGATTATCAACTGGATTATTGAAGAGTTTAAGAAAGATCAAGGCCTTGATCTTTCGAAAGACACTTTAGCGCTTCAACGCTTGAAAGAAGCCGCGGAGAAA
This sequence comes from Candidatus Sungiibacteriota bacterium, assembly GCA_016181565.1. Taxonomy (GTDB): domain Bacteria; phylum Patescibacteriota; class Minisyncoccia; order Sungbacterales; family JACQCQ01; genus JACOZA01. The sequence goes on along the minus strand of JACOZA010000085.1, from coordinate 5,670 downwards.
GTGAAGCACGAACTTTCTTCAACGCTTGAGACGGAGATTAATATTCCTTTTATTACTTCGGACACTTCAGGGCCAAAACACCTGGTGATGAAAATGACGCGGGCCAGGCTTGAATCGCTGGTGAAAGAGTACATTGACCGTTCTGTCGAAATTACCAGGCGTGCCGTAAAAGCCGCCGGATTTGATCTTAGCCGAATGGATGAGGTGATTTTAGTCGGAGGTCAGACGCGCATGCCCGCCATCCAAGAAGCAGTTAAAGGCCTTTTCGGGAAAGAGCCGAACCGTTCCATTAACCCCGACGAGGTGGTGGCGGTTGGGGCGGCGATTCAGGCGGGGATTATGCAGGGCGATGTTAAAGATGTGTTGCTGCTTGATGTGACGCCGCTTTCGCTTGGGATTGAGACGCTCGGCGGAGTGCTGACGAAAATTATCGAGAAGAACACCACCATTCCGACCGCCAAATCACAGACATTTTCTACCGCGGCAGATAATCAGACCCAGGTCGAGATTCATGTGCTGCAGGGCGAGCGCGAAATGGCGCACGACAACAAAACTTTAGCTCGTTTTGTCTTGGATGGAATCCCGCCCTCCCCCCGCGGTATGCCGCAGGTTGAGGTAGCGTTCGATATTGATGCGAACGGGATTCTCGCGGTGAAAGCCAAAGATAAAGCAACTGCCAAAGAACAGTCGGTGCGCATTGAGGCCTCTTCCGCGCTTACTAAAGAGGAAATCGAGCGGATGAAGCGCGACGCAGAACTGCATGCCGAAGAAGACCGGAAACGGAAAGAAGAAGTCGAAGCAAAAAATTCCGCCGATGCTCTAATTTATACTGCGGAGAAATCGCTGCGCGATGCCGGAGATAAGGTAACCGCAGATGTTAAATCCGATATTGAAGCCAAGATCGCCGAACTTAAGAGAGTAAAAGATACCAGTGATCGCGCCTCTATCGAAAAAGCCTTGCAGGCGCTCTCCTTGTCATTATCCAAGATCGGAGAAATTCTTTACAAATCAGAGAATTCCGCTGGGGATGGCGCGGCCGGCAAGGCTGGGGAGCATAATCCCAAAGATGCTGAATTTGAAGAGAAACCCAAGGAAGGCGATAATAATTCTTGAAGCGTATTTATTTACCCCGTTATCACGGCTGGAAAACCGTGGTAACGGGATTCACTCACTATTCATGATCGGGGCTTGGGGCGGGAAAGAATCTGACCTACTTCACCCCATTTATTATGCAGAAAGGCCATAAAGATTACTACGAGGTTCTTGGCGTACCGCGCAATGCTGCCCCTGATGAAATAAAGAAAGCCTATCGGCGGTTGGCGCACCAATATCATCCCGACAAAGGGGGAGGGAATGAGCCGAAGTTCAAAGAAGTTAATGAAGCCTACCAGGTGCTGGGGGACGAAAAGAAACGCAAGCGCTATGACCAGTTTGGAAACACTTTTGCGGAGGGAGCTGGTTTTGAGGGCTTTCAGTGGGGAGATATTTGGGAGAAATCACGCGGCGGGGGATTAAATTTTGATTTTGGCTCCGAGGCTGATTCAAGTTTTGATATCAACGACATTTTTAGCGGAATTTTTGGCTTTCAGGATGAGCGGCGCAGTAAAAAACGGCGGGGGAAAGATATTGCGGTTGAATTGGCCGTACCATTTGAGAAAAGCATTCTGGGCGGAAAAGAAACTATACAGTTGAAGCGCATAGTGCGCTGCGAGCATTGCAACGGTACCGGTGGAGAAGCGAGTTCAAAATTTGAGACTTGCGGGGAGTGTAACGGCAGCGGGAATATTCAGCGAACAATCCGCACTTTCCTCGGCTCAATGACACGTGTCGAAACTTGCTCACATTGCAAGGGGAGAGGCAAGATACCAACGAAAATTTGCTCTCTCTGCAACGGCCAGGGCATTATCGAGCGGGAAGAAACAATTGAATTGGTAATTAATAAGGGAATTAAGAGTGAGGATACACTCCAGCTTTCAGGAAAGGGCGACACAAACGCCGAAGGCGGCGCGCCCGGGGATCTTTATGTGCGCATTAAAGTTCTGCCGCATAAAGTATTCAGACGCCAGGGAGACAGCCTGCTTATGAGGCTCCCAATTAAGATCTCGCAGGCTATTCTCGGAGATACCGTTTCGGTTGATACTCTGGAGGGAAGAATAAATTTAAAAATTCCGGAGGGCACGCAATCGGGCGATATCCTCCGGGTACGCGGCAAAGGCGTGCCGGAAGCTCGAGGGTATGCTCATGGAGACCTTTTGGTTGAGATTCTGGTTGATATACCCCGAAAAGTGCCAAAGCATCTTCGAGATCTAATTGAGAAGCTGAAAGAGGAGGGCATTTGAAGCTAGACCAGTCGGGAGAGACTCTGCTAAGCATTAAGAGGGCCCAGCCCTCTTTTTGATTTTATCCAAGGTCGTGATCAAGAAAATTAACAGGTTATTCAGTTATCCGTGGTCACGCATTATTGAACTATAGCTGTCGTTTTAGTAACGTAATTGTGTAGTAACCTTATGTCTGTTTAACCTCGGGTTACTCGCTATGGCTAAGATCGCAGTAGAAAGGGAAGAAAATCTCAAGAAGGGCAGAATCACTCATGGAATCCTCCGGGTTTTACGCGAGCGCCCATTACAAATTCCCGGTTACAGGGGAGCAAGTTTAAGTGCTGCTTTTTTGCCTAAGCTTGAGGAACATGGTATCGGGCGCAAGAGAAGAAATAATATCCGCATTGCCATTGATCGCCTAAGGAGGCTGCGTTGTATTGAGCATAATGTGGGCGACGATCGCAATACTCTTCGAATTACCTCCGCAGGCGAGAAAAGATTGCGGCAGTACGACATGGAAAATCTTGCGTTGAAGACCTTTCCGCGCTGGGATGGTCTCTGGCGCATTGTGATGTTCGATATTCCTGAAGATAAGAAACGTGCCCGCGATGCAATATCCAGGAAGCTAAAGCAGCTAGGCTTTTACCAGCTGCAGAAGAGTGTTTCCTGTCACTATGTAGATTGCCAAAGCGAGGTTGAATTTATAGAGGATTACCTAGGAATTAACGGCTTGATTACGTATGTTGAAGCACGTTCATTGGGCGCGAGCGAACAGCTAGTCAGGCGCTTCTTCAAGCTTAAATAAGTTAATCAAGAGACTAAAACAGTGAATTTGTAAAAACCAGCCAAGGGCTGGTTTTTACAAATGATATTAAAGTGATTAAAAGAATTATTTCAGTATTTCGCTATAGCATTAAATTGTAAAGTTTATTGTTAAGTAGACACAATTTAATTGAATGCTGATAAAATTGATCTGCTTGGCGTTTATTAAGAAGCAATCAACGAAAATTTAATTTATAGATACTGGCAGAATCAAAAGACGTACGGTATCACGATTGTTTTTAAAGTAAAGCTTAACTTTTCTGGGTAAGTTCAGTGAATGAAGATTATTTTATCCACAGCGAAAGAACAAAAATATTTTGAATGAAATGGTATCATAAAGATACGTTATCATATCAATTCGAAAATGGAGCATCGATTGATAAGTCTTCGCGAAGCCGCTAAACATTCTGGCGTTGATCAGAACTATTTAAGAGTTCTCATTAACCGGAATGTTCTGCGTGCCAAAAAGATCGGCCGTGATTGGTTTGTCACCGAAGATAATCTGGATGATTATTTGAGAAATCACGCGCGTAATGGTAAGCGGACCAGCAGACAACTAAGCGAGACCGATAAGCTCCCCCCAGCGGATCAAAGTAATCGTTTGCTTGTTAGCCAAAGAAGAAAAAAATCAATACTCGGCGAGCCTTATTCGCATAATAAAAAAGAGAATCTTCTTTATTTTTTAAATGATAAAAATGATAAAAAACTTGATTTAGGCCAACAAAAAAGATACGATAAGCACAACTTTTTTAGCAAAATAAGATACGTATCATTTAAAAAACATGCATTATTAGTTGTATTTATCGCGGCGATAGGCACTTTATTCTTTTGGGGACAGTCGGGGGGATTTCTGAACTTAGGCCGCCAATTGGTAAGAACTACATATTATCCAATCCGGAGTCAAATCTATACATCCGACCCCGCTTTAGCTGCTGCTTCAAACTTTTGGAATAAATTACTAGGGGCCCAGAAAGTCCTGTTTCGCAATTTAGGCAATGATATCTATCATTTTGATGATATTTTTAATAATTTAGCTGTCAGATTCGAAGATGATAACGTCATAAAGACAATCGAGTTTCTTAATGAGCTTGGGGGTAAGTTAGCGCAACAACCTCCGCCTTCGCTGATTTCCGGATTATTTTCCAGCTTTCAGCCGTTATTCTCTCGTTTATTCATAGGAACTGGATTGAGAGAGACCGTCGTCCCAGCGACGGGTGATATTGAGATCTTTGTTGAACGGCAGGAAGCAAAGCCCGAAGTCGCGAAAGGACTGCCCGTAATTACTCAACAAGTGAAACAGATTGTTGAACGAGTAGAGACTTTTGTGCCGGGCGATTTGAGTCGTTTGCGATTTGAACTGACAAACTCTTTTCAAATTGAAGCGAACAAGTTGCGCGCGGAGCTTGCGGTGTTGCAGGGGAGTCTCACAACAACTTCTCGCATCGCTGATTCGTCTTTGCACATTGTGACTCTTTCACAACGCATCGACAATCTGAATGATCTGACTATTACGAATGGGCTCACGGTTTCATCCGGAAGTATTACGGTATCGAATGGTGGAATCACTGCCAATTCCGCAACATTTCAAAATTTGACTGTCACGGGTTCCTGTACGGGATGCAGTAGCGGTGGAGGTTCACAAACACCATGGACTTCGGAGATTAGCGGCGGCGGATTTAATTTAGTAAACGCCGGATCACTTACTTTTACTAATTTTGCTGCGACATCTACCAGCGCAACCTCGACAATCTCTACCGGCGGCCTGGCGATTGGCACCAGTCAGTTTATTGTGCAGCAGACTTCTGGGAATATTGGTGTTGGTACAACTTCTCCATCTCAATTATTTTCTGTCGCCGGCAGCGGCTACTTCACCACTGGCCTCGGTGTCGGTGCCGCCACAACAAGCGATGGTAATCTCCTTGTATCAAACTACGCGCAAATAAACGGCACGGCTTCCACTTCGAACCTCACCGTTTCTTTGCTTAACGCGGCCAACTGCGATGTCAAGGCTAGTGTCACGGGAGTATTCTCCTGCGGGACTGACGCCACAGGCGGAGGCGGCCTTAACCCACCTCTCTATCTCTCATCGGCCGCCCGCTTCGGTATCGGAACCTCCACCCCTGGCGCTTTATTCTCCATCACCGCCACCTCCTCCACCCTCGCAGATCGCACCATCCTTTACGGACTGGATAATTTTGTCTTTGCTTCATCATCTACCTCCACCATTCCAATCGCTGTCAATGCTTTCTCCTTCGCCACTTCCACCACGGTTGTCCCGCTTTTTTCCCTCGATACCCTCAACTCCCGCATCGGCATCTTAAACACCGCACCGGGAGCCACACTCTCGGTTAACGGCACGGCGAGCACCTCCCTTCTGACTGTCTCGGGTCTGGGTAACACCGCCACCCGCTGTTTGAATCTAACCAACCAAGGCGTGGTGGGTGTAGCCGCCACCGACTGTATAAGCGCCATCACCAATGACACCAACGTCACCGGGTCCATTTCCGCCTCTACCCTCACCCTCGGCTGG
>JACOZA010000017.1 GCA_016181565.1 Candidatus Sungiibacteriota bacterium | reverse complement strand
GCCGCGTCCCGCCTTGCGGGACGCGCCCCTGCCGAGCGGCGAAGCCGCGAGGCAATGCTTCCGTCCGGCTCAAAAAATTTGCAAAATTCCTGTTGGTGGAGGTGGGGAGAGTTGAACTCCCGTCCGGATCATGAATCAGTGCAAGTTTACAGACATAGCTTGATTGGTATGCCTGGCGGAAAGCTCGAAATCAAGCGAAATACTTTCCTGCCAGTTTCCGGTATTTGTCAGTTCTCGCCCCGGAGCAGAGAACTCAAGCCTCGCTTATCACACCGGCGGTCTCCCATGAGGCGAGAGAGGGCCAATGCCCCGATCTTTCGGGGATCACGATAACGCTTTAGGCCATTGCTGGTGCTAGAGCGCCATCGGATTTGAATACGTTTGCACGTATGCAGTTGCGGGTTTTTAACGAGGTGGCCCAAGCGCCCTCGGCCTGCTTTGCGTCTGCTTCAACGATTCGTCGAAGCCCGTCACCCCCGGTTATAATTTCTTAAGACATACAAACAGCGGGTTCTATGTTTTTTCCCGCTCCGCTTCGCGTTCCATGTCGCGCTTTTTTATTTTTTGGCGCTTATCAAACGCTTTCTTGCGGCGCGCGACTCCCAGGAGGAGCTTAATCTTGCGGTTTTTACTATATACGCGTAAGGGGATCAGGGTCAAGCCGCCCTGGCGGGATTTCCCAATCAAAGTCGCGATTTCTGATTTATGCAAGAGAAGGCGCCGCGGCCGCTCGGGGTTGTAGCTCCGCGGCGTGTTTGCCGCCTGATAGGGCGGGATAGTTGCGTTAGTGAGCCATAATTCACTTCCGCGCGGCACCGCAAAAGCGCCCGAAAGCATTATGCGACCGCTGCGGATCGCTTTGACTTCAAAACCGAATAGCTCAATACCGGCCTCGTAGGTTTCGAGGATTTCATAGTCGAATGATGCTTTGCGGTTAGTCGCGTACGGCTCCATGGACCTAAACGGTTGATTTCAGCCTCCGTCATGTTAGTTTTACCATACTAGCTCACATTACTTAACTTACCGGGGGTGCGCCGATGCAGCTTGGGTGGAAGATCTTCGCTGGTATGGCATCGATCTTTGGAGGGCTCTGTTCTTTGTTTTACATACTCTGGCTGGTCTCTTCGTGGCCGCTGATGCGGCGCATCGCGCTACTCCGCCGGGTGACGGCATCGCCGCCCTCTCTGGCCTGGAGCGGAGCAGATGAAGCGCCAGATGATGAGAAGGCAGAACGCGCACTTAAGACGCGGGGATCTTATTCTGGCTCTACGCTTCAATCGGATCCCCCAGCCGTTCCCGAGAGAAAGGGGGTGAGTGGTGATGAACAAGGCGCGGAGGAAAACAATGGCCATAGACGGGTCGTCGGTCCACTGCGAACCCGACTACCCCGGCATGAACGAGGATGAAGAGCCGGACGGACCTATGGGTTCTTTCGAACAGGCGATTCTCTGGATCAGCGGGGCGTTCGTCGCTGTGGCGCTGGCCGCTCTTATGTTGCTGGTTGGTGCCGGATGGACTATCTGGCGTTTCTGGCCAGCCGGCTGGCGTCCATGGTAGAGACCGCGGGCGAACGCGGCGCTCTCCTTCGGGAGAGCGCCGTTTTTCTTTTTCACCTAATTTTCATAGACTGATGACATGTTGCGCGCACGACTAAAACGGATTTTGCAAGAAGCCGCTGGTATAGATGCTGTGGCCGATTTTTCTTTAGACGCGCCGCCCAAGACCGAATATGGCGACTATGCAACAAACTTGCCGCTCGTTTTAGCCGCAAAAGACAAGCAAGACCCGATGTCCGTTGCGGCGATGCTGGCCCAAGAGATTTCGGACGCGAGTCTCGAGAAAGTTGAAATAGCGCCGCCGGGGTTTCTCAATTTATACCTTAGCCGAGATGCCAAACAGGCAGCCCTCGAAGAAATCCTCGTAAAGGCGAAGCAATACGGCGACCGCGCAACGAAGGCTGAAAAAATTCAGGTGGAGTTTATCTCCGCAAATCCCACCGGACCCCTTACGCTTGCCAACGGCCGCGGCGGGTTTTTTGGCGACGTACTTTCCCAAGTTCTCGCCACGCAGGGATACACAGTCGGGCGCGAGTACTATATTAATGATTCAGGCAACCAGGTGCGGACGCTCGGGTTGGCGGTCTTGGCGGCCGGCGGCCTGGTCCCCGATAACGAAGCCTACTACCGCGGCGACCATATTTCGCGGTGGGCCAAGTCGCATACGGAACTCCTTTCGTCGCTCAAAGAAAAGCCGGAAGATCTCGGACGAGCGGTCGCGGCGGATTTTATGGACCAACTCATAAAACCGGCGATTGAAAATAAGATGAAGATTCATTTTGACCGCTGGACGTCGGAGTACATCGATATTTATCAAAAAGGTTTGCATACCCAGGCTCTCGAATTTTTCAAACAGGGCGGATACGTCTATGAGGGCGAAGGCGCTCTTTGGCTCTCGACTACTGTCTTTGGCGACGACAAAGACCGAGTCCTCGTCACTTCCGACGGACTCCCCACCTATTTACTCATGGATTCGGGACATTATCTTGAAACCAAGGAACGCGGTTTTCAGGCAAAGATTAACCTGCTGGGCGCTGACCATTACGGTTACGTCCCCCGGATTCAGGCGGCGGCACAGATTCTGGGCTTTAAAAATTCGAAGGTCATAGTGATGCAGCTGGTGCGGTTAGTCGAGGGCGGCCAAGAGATGCGGATGTCCAAGCGCAAAGGCATCTACGTCACCATCGATGAGCTGATTGCGGACGCGGGACTTGACGCGGTGCGCTACTTTTTCCTCGAAAAAAATCCGGAAACGCATATTGATTTCGACGTGGAGCTGGCCAGGAAGCAGTCGAAAGAAAATCCGGTCTACTACATTCAATATGCCCATGCGCGGCTTGCCAGTATTTTCAGAAAAGAAAGTATGACACCGGCAGATTTTGACGTGGCGGCACTTGCCACCGATTCGGAGAAAGCGCTTATTAAGAGGTTAATCCAGTTTTCGGATGCGCTCGAGGATACCGCTCTCGACTGCCGCGTATCGCGCTTGGTGCATTACGCCTACGAACTGGCGCGTGATTTTCATCTCTTTTATGAAAAGAATCGCATTTTGGATGCCGCAGGAGGGACGAAGAGCGCGCGCGTGGCGCTGGCTCTGGCCGCGCATCCTATAAGAATGTATATTGTTTTTTTAG
>JACOZA010000016.1 GCA_016181565.1 Candidatus Sungiibacteriota bacterium | reverse complement strand
GATGGACCGTGAGCGGCCTGAAAGAGTCATTCGGGAGGCTGGAGGTGCTGGAAGTAGGCGCTCGGTCTGGGCCGTGGAGTGCCCTTCTGGTGTTTTTGGCGTACTGGCTTGGCAATGTCTGCTCCTTCGGTCCCCGGCGCCTGGCGCCGTTTATGGGTCTTTTATTTATGCTGCTCTTCGGGCCGTTGAAAATATTTGATTTCATATTCGGCCGCATTCCCGGGGCCGAAGCGGTGAGCGCGCATCTTTACATTCTCTCCCGCAAATCATCCAGCTGAAGCAGCTGACCCGCGCCGGCTACGGGGTGGTTGCATCCACTAAGAACATTGTTTAGGATTAAGAACGATATGATACTCCCGTCCGTCCTTCGTCGCAGCCTCACTACTATCCTGAAGTGGGGACTTTTTCTGTTATTGCCCCTGCCGCTCTATATCTCTTCCTCAATGCTTTTCCCGTTCATCACGGGGAGAAATTTTGGTTTTCGGATTATCATTGAGCTTTTGGTTGTAGCCTGGGTGGGCCTTTTGGTCCTTTCCCAAGAGTATCGGCCGCGGTTAACGCCCTTAGTGAAAGCCGTCATACTCTTTCTTTTTGTTGTCACATTGGCGGATGTTCTCGGCGCTAACCCTTATCGGAGCCTTTGGTCGAACTACGAGCGGATGGAAGGATGGCTGGCGTTGGTTCATATGGTGCTCTTTTTCTTGATTATGGGCACTGTCTTTCGCAGATTTTTTGATTGGAAACTCTATATATACGGTTCTACGGCGGTAAGTATCGTGGTGGCATTCATAGGGCTGTCACAGAAGCTGGGGCTCACACGTTCCTATCAAGGAGGCGTGCGTGTCGACGGCACAATCGGGAACCCTGCCTATCTCGCGTCATACCTGATGTTCCATGTTTTTTTTCTTCTGTTTTTTCTCTGGAGAGAAAAACAAACGTGGCTGCGCTGGCTGGCTGGTGCGGCAATTATATTTGAGCTTTTCATAATCTATTTGACGGCAACTCGCGGGGTAGTGCTGGCCATGCTGGCTGTCGCCGGATTGTTGGCGGTTTACTTTGCGTTTCGGCAACCGAAGGAAAGACGGGAAACAGTACTCAAGCGCATTGCCATCACCGTACTCTTTTTGGGAATAGTTCTTATGGGGTCGTTTTTTGCTTTTCGCAACGCTAAGTTTGTACGGGAAAATCCCGTCCTTACCCGTTTTGCCACTATTTCGACGGAAGAGCGTACCGTGCAGTCGCGATTTCTCATCTGGCAGATGGCTTGGCACGGCGTGAAAGAACGCCCGATTTTAGGATGGGGGCAGGAAAATTTCTACCTCGTCTTCAATAAATATTTTAACCCCAAGCTGTGGTCCTCCGAGCCGTGGTTCGACCGTTCTCATAACGTATTTCTCGATTGGATGATTCACGCAGGATTTGTGGGCCTGGCGGCATACTTAGCCATGCTGTTTTTTGGTTTACGCAACGTGTGGCAAGCTTTAAGAGGTCAGCGCATCGCATTTTATGAGGCAGGAATCCTGGGCGGGCTTTTTATGGTTTACTTTTTTCAGAACCTTTTCGTTTTTGATAATTTCCAGTCATACTTTTTGCTCTTTTTGACGCTCGGATTCACCGATTACCTTGCGGGGGCCAATGCGGTGCCGCCGGGAGAGCTGCAGAAGCCCAACGGCCAGCCATCAAAGGCGGCGCGGGTATGGGTTGCCGTCAGCGTTTCAGGCGTTCTTGCGCTTTTTGCGCTTTACTTCCTCAACTTACGCCCAATTTTTGCTTCCCAGGAAATTATTCAGGGGCTGGGAGAAGCGAATCGCGGCGCGAGTATTGCATCTATCCGGCCGCACTTTGAGAATGCCATCGCTTATCAGACATTTGGAAGCGGAGAAGCGCGTGAGCAGTTGGCTACTCTTGTAAGAAATATCGTTGGGTCTCCCCGGGGGGGATCGCCGGAGGAGGTTAAGAAGTTTGTTGAGTTCGCTACTGGCGAGTTGCGGAGGTTGGTTTCGGGGCCGGCACCGGACGCTAAGCATCTTCTCTTCTTAGGATCGATCTATAATTCGAGCGTTGCCCTGGATCCCACTTACGGCAGAGAAGCGCTCAACGTGCTTCAGCGAGCCTTGCAGCTGTCCCCGACGAAGCAGCAGATTTATTTTGAGTTAACTTCGACATATCTGGCGCTTGGCAATCTAGATGCGGCTCTCGAGGCGATAGAAAAAGCCGCTCAACTTGATCCGTCATTTCCCAACGCGCATTTGAACGCCGCAGTGGTTGCGATTGTTGCGGGGAAGCGTGAAGTTGGAGAGCGTGAATTGGCGGCCTATCGCTCACTGGTCCCAAAACTTGACGAGACGACTATTCAGCGCTTGATTGATGCTTATGTGCGCGTCAACGATTTTCGTAGCATTAAGTCGTTACTGGAGGAGGGGATTCGAACGTTCCCCGATAGCGCCGAGCTCTACGGCCGCTACGCGGCGGCGCTGTCGACTCTCGGCGATAAAGAAGGCGCAAAAACTGCGGCACGCAAGGCTGGAGCACTGAATCCGGAGCTGCAAAACGCCGTGGACCAATTCATTAAAGACCTAGACTCGGGTCAGGCGCCGAAGTAAGCTCGCTCACTTTTCGCGAAACATATAATCCGCGAGCGCTGTTTTACTGTACATAACATATGAAAAACAAGTTTCGCATAGGCGTGGTCGGGGTGGGGATGGTCGGAACGCCGCTGGCGCGGTACTTTGGCGAGGTTCAGGGATATATTCGCGGAAAAGAGTTATTTCTGTTTGATGTAAATCCCGATAAGGGTTATGCGGACGATGTGAGTCGCGCCAGCATCGTTTTCATTTGTGTCCCGACTACCCGTGCGCAAGACGGAAGCTGTGATACATCTCAAGTGAATTCTGCAGTAAGACGCCTTACGGGTTCAAAAATTATTGTCATCAAATCGACTGTTCCGCCGGGGACCACCGAGTCCTTCCAGAAAAAGTATCCCAAGCATAAATTTCTTTTTAATCCGGAAAATCTCACCGAACGAATGGCCTGGGAAGATTTCATGCGCCCCGACGCGCAGATTGTCGGCTTTACCGGGAAAAGCAAAGAAGCGGCAGCGGTTGTCCTGGCGCTCCTGCCGAAAGCTCCCTTCATGTCTCCTTGGGGCATCGGTACGTATCAGCGAATCGAAATTACCGCCACGGAAGCGGAAA